>JAQWBY010000041.1:0-8464 GCA_028706165.1 Lentisphaeria bacterium
GGCGGAAGTAGAAACGGCCGACCAGCGCCCCGACGAGCTCCAGGGCGACGCCGGACGGCGTCGATTGGCCGAGGCCGCGGACCATGCCGAAGACGAGGAGCGTGGGCAGGCCCAGGCAGGACAGGACGGTGAAGGAAATGACGCCGGCGCCCAAGCCGGTGAGGACGTACTTGAGGCGGAGCGCCTCCATGAACATGGACCCGCCTTCCATGGTGGAGCTGTAGGTCAGGCAGAGATTTTTGGCGTTGAGGTCCCACATTTTCTGCGCGTAGGGGTAGGCCGCCGAGGGCACGTCGGCCATCTTCCAGAGCAGCTGGGAGAAGACAATGGAGGCGATAATGATGATGGGTACGGTCACTAGCTGCGTTTTGATCTGACTGATGATCTTGGTGCCAGTGAGCTCCAGTACGCGGAAGTTCACTGTCGCCACGCCGTAATTGGGGATGGGCACCGGCGCAAACCAGATTTTCACGCCTTTGTAGCCGCTGAGAATGTAGGTGGCTTCCTTGATGTAGGGGATGCTCAGCGCCTGACCACAGAGGCCTTCGAGCTTCGCCGTTGCGTAGGACAACAGCGGAGTGAGCACCAGCGCGTAGAAGACGAAGAAATGCCAGGGAAAGCCCTCAATCAGCCAGCAGGACAGGCCGATCCAGAAGGCGTTGCTGAACGCGTAGATGCCCAAGGCGATAAAGATGGAGAAGTCGCCGCGTCGCGGGTCGTTGATGAAGAGGCGTTTCCAAGCGGATTCGGGGCGCTCGCCGGGCAGGCTGCCGCTTTGCATGAGGTTGCCGCGGCGGATGCGCCAGGAGCGGATTGCCGGGGTGAAGATCTTGGCGATGCTCACGGTGGTGATGGCCAAGGTCAGGCCCAGCGAGAAAGACAGATAGAAATCGACGTTATTGCTGTAGAGGGTGTTGATTACGTCCATCTGCGGGTCCCAATGCGAGAGCACGCCACGGTGGTAGAGCACGGGATTGAGGAAGAGGGTGAAGACCACGCCGAAAGCGCCGCCGATCACCGCCCAGAAAGGCAGGACCATGCCCTGGAAGAACCACAGGAGATTGAAGCTGATGTTCATCGGCGCCGCCGGCAGGAATTTTGACACGGCGGGTGTGAAGTCCACCCATGGGATGGGCAGGGGCTGGATGGGCTTGTCCAGTAGGGCGCCGCTGATGGCCGGGATGGCGATGTAGAAGACGCCGAAGCTCAGGCCGAGGATGGCCCCGAGGGAGAAACAGCGCCAGCGCCAGCGTTCGGTGTTTCCCTTGGTTTCGGCCAGCGCGGTGATGCCGGCGGCGGCGACGGGCGCCATGGGGAAGGGCAGTTCCTCGACGTCGTTGGTGATGCGGTAGAGGACGTAGCCGAAGCCGTATTGGTCCAGGCGGCTGACCAGCAGGCCGACGATGATCAGCATGATGGGCCCGAGCCAGGCTTTGGTGAAGAAGGTGTGTCCCTGCGCGCGGATGACGTCCGCCGACGGCGCCCACCAGGCGGGGATTTCCTGGGCGACGCCCATGGCGTTGGCGTAGTCGGATTGGACGAGGTACTGGTTCCAGAGCAGGCCTTGGAAGGGCGAAGCCATGGCGAGGCCAGCCATGTAGTAGAAGATGTAAATCTCCTGCATCTTGAGTTCTTTGAAAGAGCGCCGGGCGACTTCGGCAAAGAGGATGATGGTCACCCAGCGGGCGGCGCTGTCCATGTTGGCTTCCGGGCCGACAACGAGGGACAGGTACATGCTGCCGGGCATGATGAGCATGCCGAGGAAGATGGCGCCGACGACGGTCTTCCAGGTGAAGCCGTCCTCAAAGTGCTCCGGTGGCTCCATGAGCCGCCGGTACTGTTCGAGTTCCTTGTCCTGGGTGTGTCTGGCCATGGTCGTCAGTTGCCTGCCGGGGTGGGTGGGTTGACGCCGCTGTCGGCGGGGGTTGTCGCGGGCGTTGGCGCGTCTGGGTAGAGCGTGCGGCCGCGGCGGCAGAAGTCCTGGTGTTCAGCGGGGCTGAGGTTGCGCCAATGGAGGAGGTAGCTGCGCATTTTCTCCAGGAATTGCATGTTGGTGGCGGCCCAGTTGCTGTCCTGGCCGGATAGTCTGGTGTTGGTCATGGTGAGGCGGTATGCCTGGACGCGGTCGTCGTAGGCGGTGGTGAAGAGCAGGTCCTGAGTGACGCCGAGGTCGAAGGGCGCCAGAGCGACCTGGTAGCGCAGGGTTAGGCGTGGGCGGCCGGCGTCATCGTGGTCCAGGCGGGCGTCTTCGCGGCGGGAGATGAGATCGCCGAAGGACGCTTCGGTGAAACGGCTGAAATAGCTTTCGAGATAGCCGTTGATGCCGTAGATGAGGTTGGGCTGGTAGATGAAGGGGAAAACCACGGGCATGACGCGGCCGTCATGCTTGGGCAGTGACCACTTGCGCTTGCCCGACGGCACCGCCGCGCGGGTGGCGACCATGGAGGGATAGAGGGTGGACAGGAGCACGATGATGATGGTGAAGAGGATCACATAGACTACGCTCAAGGACGAGAAATTGAGGTTGATGTCCTGGATGAGGCCGGTGCGGGTGAGGACGATGCTGGCCAGCTGGCCGATGAGATAGCCGCCGACCGAGCCAATGACGCTGTACACAAAGGCCTCTGCCAGGAAGAACATGCCGATGTGCGTGGGATTCAAGCCGACGGCGTTGTAGATGGCGATTTCGGCCTTGCGCTCGAAGACCGATCCGAGCATGGTGTTGAGGATGATGGTGCTGGAGATGAGCAGCGGGATGATCAGGAAGGCCAGGCCGCCAATGGACGTGCGGTAGCCCTCGCCGATGAAATAGACGCCGGCGGCCGTGCCGCGCTTGGCGTCTTCGCCCAGCTGGAAGGGCTCGCGACTGCTGATGGTGAATTTGCTGGCGTTGGTGATGGTCAGCAGCTCATCCACGACGGGCCAGATCGGCTGGCCGTCGTGTAGTTTGGCGGAGATGCTGTAGGGCTGGCCGCCCAAGCGCTGGCAGCGGCCTTCGGGCATGATCAGCAGTGCCGAGAGATCGACGTAGAAGACGCCGCTGTCGGCGGCATCGCCGCTCTGCGCGGCCATGGCGCTGAGGTCCTGCTCGCCGGCGCTTTGCTGGACGAGGGCCTTGATGGGCAGGACGGGCCGCTGGTTGATGTCCTTGAGCAGCAGGAACGCCTGGTCGTCGAGAATGCCGGCCACGCGATAGGCGTCGCCTTCATAGAGAATGTCGTGCTGGGCGTAGTTCGTGCCGTCGATACCGAGGGCCTTGGCTAGCGCTTCCGGCACGATGACTTCGTGGGCGTTGCCGTCCTGGAAGAAGCGGCCGGCGCGGAGGGGCAGGGGGCCGAGGAAGCCGTCTTCGGCCAGGGGCAGGCCGAGGATCGCGTCGAGCGTGGCGCTGCTGAGGCCGGCTGAGGGAGCGGCGGTGGCATCGCCGGCATCCGTGGCGTGTCGTTGCACATCGATGCGGAAGGGTACGACGCCGTCGGCGACTTTGGTGGGCATGTGCCAGCGGCGGACGGCGAGGTCGGCGCGGCTGTTGAGGATTTCGCGGAGGCTGCGCAGTGTCGCTTCGTCCATGCGGCTATTGCCGGGCCAGTGGATCATCAGGCCGGTGTAGGGCGCTTGGCGGGCGCGGCTGATGATGGTCGGGCTGAGTTTTTTGGATATGCTGGTGAAGGCGAGCATGGTGAAGGTGACCAGGACGATGGTGGCGGTGGTCAGGGCGGTGCGGATGCGCCGGCGCTTCATGTTGTTGACGCCGATGAGCATGGCGGACTGCCCGACGGTGGAGAAGCCGGCGTCGCCAGTGTCAAAGCCCGCGCCCGTGCGGAACAGCAGCTGCATCTCGCCCTCAAAGCGGCCGTGGAGGATCTTGATGACGAAGGCGCCGAGGCCGCCCATGACGAAGGCGATGAAGATCGCCTCCGGGGCCTGCGCAACCCGGAAGGCCGGGTGGATATTGCGGAAGACCAGGAAGGTCAGCACGAAGAGTGCACAGAAAGCGGCCATTTCCTGCTCGATTTTCTTGCAGCGGAAGAGCAGCTTTTCCACAAAAAAGCAGAAGGGCAGCATCAGGGCGAGGTAGAAGACTACGGCCTTGAGCATGTCGTTGGTGACTGCCGTCATGCGTTTGTAGGCCTTGAGGTGAGCGCCGATGGCCTCATGCAGGTTTCGCAGGTAGGTGGGGAAGTCCGCGACGCCGCGTGCGTCGCCGGCCTTTGCCAGTGCGCTGTCGCCGCGTTCGAGGAAGATGCGGGCGAGCTCGTCGGAGGTGCCGCGGAGTTTTTTCATGCGGTCGTGATTGAGCACTGACATGTCCTTGGCAGCGCGGGCGAAGAAGTCCGGCCCGATTTCGTCGGGATGGCTGAAGCCGATGCCGTCGGGGTGTTTGGTGCTGGCATTGACAGCGAGGACGCGCTCGGCGGTGAGCAATTTCAGCGTTTCGCCGTCTTCCATGAAGACCGCCGCTGAGCCGCCGTTGCGGTTGAAGGTCTTGCGCGTGTAGGGCGACGAAATGCCGCTCAGACCGAATTTCTTTGGCGCGGTATTGAGGCGGCCATTGAGCACGAGGAAGCTTGATTCGGTGATGGGGCCGACTGCTATGGCCGCCGGATTGTCCCGGGTGTGAATGGGGAATTCGCGGCAGGCGAAGAGCGCGAGCGTCTTGTCGAGGGTATTGCGGTAGATTCCCGACGACATTTTGTTTTCGGCGTCGCCGGCGTCGATGACGTGATTGATGGCGATGAAGTCGTCGTCAAAAGCGAAGGCGTTGGTGTTGAGGGACGGCGCGGTGACGCCGTAGAAGACGGCGACGGCGCGTTCGTCGGTGAGGGCCAGGTAGCCAGTGAGGACATCGCCGGAGCGGAGGAGGCGGTCGCCATCTTGCGGGTCGTGCATGAGCAGCATACTGCCCGGTACGGGCAGCTGCGGTAGCACTGACGCGGAAAAGTCATCGTACTTGAAGGACTTGACCTGCACGCCCCAGATGGGCTGCCAGGCGCGGGATTGATTGGTGGGCGTCTGCAACAGCGACGGGTCGGTCAGCGCCGGGTCGCTGAAGAGGCGCGCGCAGAAGGCACCGAGGAACTGCGTGGCGTCCACCCGCAGCTGCGGGTCAATGGCCTCTGGCCGGTCAGCGGTGGTGAATAGCCGATTGTAGGAGCTGAAGGCGTTGCGGACGGCGAAGGCCGGCGTGGGGCCCGCCGCCTGGAAGACGCTGACGGTTTCCGAGCTGCGGGGAAAGTAATGGCTTTCGGGCAGGCCGCCCTGGCGGGTCATGCCGTCAATGAAGGTCATGCCGGCTTTGGCGCCGTCGCCATTTGCGGCGATTTCCGCGGCGATGGTGGCGGCGTGGACGCCGAAGGGCTGTTGCCAGCGGCCGGCGCAGGTCGGGTCATTGGCGGACAGGCCAAGTAGGCGGTTCTGCCAGCTCAGCTCTAGATTCAGGACGAGCTTGACGCTGCGCATGCCCAGGGTGCTGCGCACGCCGTTGTTGGCTGTGACTCGCGCCATTTCCTGGCGATTGAGCTCGGACCACGCCCTGCGCGTGTCGACAATCTCTCGGACATAGCCGCGGAGGATGCCGACCTCGACGTCGTCGAGGTCGCTCAGCTTGGTGCGGATGCCGGCCTTGTTGAAGAGGGTGAGGACATTGACGTAGTGCTGGCGCTGCGCATCGAGTTCACGGCTGCGCTGGCGGGCCTCCTCAGCCGGGATGCTTTTATCGCGAGTGAGCCTGAGGAGCTGTCCCTTGAGGAGATTGACTTCGCGGCGGGCGAGGTCGACGATGGGCTCTTTGACGCTGATGTTCTTGCCTGTGGTGGAGTCGACCAGGTCGCGCAGCTGGACCAGGAATGCCTCGTCGTCGGCGCTGGGGGGATCAAGGGACAAGCGCTGGTAGTGGCCGAGGAACATCTCCTCATTGCGGAGGCTTTGGTTGACGCTGTCCAGCAGCTGCTCGACTTTGCTGCGCGGAGTGAGCAGATTCCAGGCGAGGATGCGCTCGCCGAGGAGATTGCGGGTGTGGGCATTCACGGCGCAGAAGAGGACGCTGCGCGCCGGCGGCGCCGCCCGGAAGCGCTGATAGAGTTCCAGGAGGAGGCGGAGATTAGCTTGGGTCTGGCCACCGCCGCAGAGCTCGGGTACGATGGCGTTGCTGTCCATGGGCGCGCAGAGGACGATGACGTCGTTGCTCAGCTGCGGATCGGCGCCCGGAACCAGCGCCCAGAGATTGCGCAGCTCGCGATTCGTCCAGCGCGATGGCGCGGCTTGCACAGTCGCGGACAGCGATGGCGTCGCCGCGAAGGCGTTCCGCAGCTGCGCGGCGGCGTCCGCTGCGAGGTAGTAGCAGGGGATGGCGACTTCGCCGGCGGTCATTTTGTCCACCGCATCCTGGTAGTCGCCGGTGCCGTCTTCAAGGAAGATGAAGCCGAGCACGCCGAAACGGAGGAGGCGCCGCCAGGCGTCGCCGCAGCTGAAATCAAGGACGGCGATGGCGTCCGTGAGCGGCGTGCCGGCGATGCGCGCCAACGCGTCGTCGTCGCCGGCGCCCACGTAGACCAGCGGCGCCGTGAAGTCCGCCGTGGCGAAATTGCCCGGGCGGACGACGCCGGGCTGCATGGCGTAGAGGCGCATGGCGGCGCCGCCGGCCAGCGTCAGCGTGGCCGTGCCGGGCTCAAAGCATGGCGCGATGAAGCGCATGTCGCCGGTCTCAGTGCCGCCTTCGCGGAAAAATGCGGCGATGGCTTCTTCGCAGGCCAGATTGGCCGGCGATCCGGGCGCGCCCATGGGCAAGGCGGGTAGGGCGGCCGCCGCGCGCACGGCGCTGCCGGCGATGGAGGCGACGATCAGCAGCAGCCACAGCATGAGCCGCGCGCCGTTGCGGGGGCGTGGCTGGCTGTTGTCTGCTGGGTTGTGATGTGGCGTGGGCATTCCTGATCCTTGCCGTTGGCGGCGTATGTTGAATAACGGTCGATGTGCGCGTTCAGCGCACGCCGATGACGATGATATTCCTCTGCGTGAGCGACTTGAGGAAGTCCGCGATGCACAGCTCGGCTTCGCGGCGATTGCTGCGGTACTGGCTGGCGAAGGCGTCAACGATGTCGGCGACACAGCGCCGGCCGTCAATCTGCTTGATGACGAAAGCGCCGATGCTGTCCAGGCGGACTTTACGGGTGCTGGCCGCGGTCTGGAAGAAGCCGAGGAAGCCGCGGCGTGGCGGCACAGGTACCTGCACGAGCACGTGGCCGTCGTCATCATCGCGGTAGGTCACGCCCGGCATGATGGCGGGGATGCTGCGCAACGCGTCCCGTCGGCTGACGGGCGCTGTGGGCTGGTTTTGGCGGCTGTCGTCCTGTCGCGGCATGGCCGTGGTTTTACTCCGGTTATAGTGCGTGGCCATCGATGTGGCCGATGCGGATATCGAGGTCTTCGCGGCGTTCGAGGCGGTCGGCACGGCCATCGCGAATCCACAGAATGCGGTCTGAAGCGTCGAGCATCTTCATGTCGTGGGTGGCGGCAATGACGGTGACGCCGTCCTTGTCCCGCAGCTGCCGGAGCAGCGAAATCATCTCGCGGCCGGTATCGACGTCGAGGTTGGCGGTCGGTTCGTCCGCCAGGATGATCACCGGGTCGTTGGCAATGGCCCGCGCCACCGCGACGCGCTGCTGTTGGCCGCCGGAGAGCTCGTAGGGCCGGTGAAAGAGCCGCTCGCCCAGGCCGACTTTGTGCAGGATGCCGGCGGCCTTCTCCCGCGCGTCGTCCGCGCTCAAACCGGCGAAGATCATCGGCAGTGACACATTTTCCAGCGCGGTGAGTACCGGCAGGATGTTGTAGGACTGGAAGATGTAGCCGATTTTGTGGCAGCGCATCCAAGCCAGTTCATAGGAGTCGAGCTGCGCCAGGTCGATCTCGTCCATGAAGACCATGCCTTCCGTGGGCGAGTCGATGCCGCCAATCATGTTGAACAACGTACTCTTGCCCGAGCCGGACGGGCCCATGATCGACAGATATTCGCCGCGAAAGATGTCCAGCGAGATGCCGTCCAGCGCTTTGGTCACGGCTTCGCCGCTGCCATAATAGCGCTTGACGTCCAGGACGCGGACGACAATATCTGTGAGGGTGTCGGGCTGCTCAGTCATAGCGGACCTTTATGCGCGATGTGCGACTCGGCAATGCAGCAGACGACGCTCACCGCGCCGCCGCCGCCAAAGTCAGCAATATAACGGCCTCCGGCCGCCTTTCTTGGCAATCAGAGCGAAATCGTGAAAAACACCGTAATGTCACAGGGACGCCAGAGGGAAGGCCGCACGCGAAGGCGCGAAGGCTTTTTATCTCACGCGAAGACGCGAAGGCGCGAAGAAGACTTTTTTATCCACAGATTACACAGATTAACGCAGATTTTGGCGGCATGTCTTGCCGCTCTGCGGCAAGTCACGCCGCCGGTAGAAAGGCGCGAAAACTTTTCAGGTCT
>JAQWBY010000041.1:8564-18390 GCA_028706165.1 Lentisphaeria bacterium
CTGCGGCAAGTCACGCCGCCGGTAGAAAGGCGCGAAAACTTTTCAGGTCTCACGCGAAGGCGCGAAGGCGCGAGAAAGACTTTTTTATCCACAGATTACGCAGATTAACGCAGATTTTGGCGGCATGTCTTGCCGCTGCGCGGCAAGTCACGCCGCCGGTAGAAAGGCGCGAAAACTTTTCAGGTCTCACGCGAAGGCGCGAAGACGCGAAGGCGCGAAGAAGACTTTTTTATCCACAGATTACGCAGATTAACGCAGATTTTGGCGGCATGTCTTGCCGCTCTGCGGCAAGTCACGCCGCCGGTAGAAAGACGCGAAAACTTTTCAGGTCTCACGCGAAGGCGCGAAGGCGCGAAGAAGACTTTTTTATCCACAGATTACACAGATTAACGCAGATTTTGGCGGCATGTCTTGCCGCTCTGCGGCAAGTCACGCCGCCGGTAGAAAGGCGCGAAAACTTTTCAGGTCTCACGCGAAGGCGCGAAGGCGCGAGAAAGACTTTTTTATCCACAGATTACGCAGATTAACGCAGATTTTGGCGGCATGCCTTGCCGCTCTGCGGCAAGTCACGCCGCCGGTAGAAAGACGCGAAAACTTTTCAGGTCTCACGCGAAGGCGCGAAGGTGTAGGGGCGGACCTGCGTGTCCGCCCCTACGCTGGCGTCGTGTCGAACAATCGTTTATTCATCAGTATGTTTGAGCTTGTCCAGCTGCCGCAAAAACAATTCCCTGCTCCATAAGGCAAGCGAAGGTTGTTCGGCCACCCGCACAAAACGACGGACATCTTCTGCGGCTTGTTTCCAATTCATGGAGTTGATTTTTTGTTCCAACGCATGTAGCAACCACGCCATGTTAACCGCGATGGCTTGGCCTTGCCACGGGCCAATTTGATTGAGCGCCGATTTCAGAAAATCATAATTGACGCTGGTGTGATTGCCGGTGTACCAGATAAAATCGTACCAGTCCCGTCCTTTGCAGTACTCACGGCAGAGCAAGGCGTGAAGTTTTCCAGCAAATAGGCTGGGTCTATCCTGAACCGCGACCGCTGAAACAAACGGGAAGTCCAGATATTTTAGCTCATGACCACTACCCGCTGGCGGGTTGGTGTCTACCTCCAGTTTGATGCTTACTTTCGCCATCAGGCCGCTTTTGGTGGCGTGCTGCAGGTTGAGTACTTTGCCGAGAGAATCGTCCTTCAGGAATGCTTTTTTTACCGTCGCCTCAGCCTTGTCGCGGTCGCTGATTTCAATGTTATAGCCGTAGGCCGCCAACTCATCGGTCAGATGTTTGATATGGTCTTTCAAATGGAAATCAGTAGTGGGCTCTCTCAGAATAAAATCCAAGTCCTCCGAGAAACGATTCAGGGCATAGAAGATACGCAGACAGGTACCGCCCTGGAACAACGCGTGTTTGAAGAAGTCGCCTCGGCCAAGCGCGGCTAGCACCACTTCCTGGGTAATCTCGCGAATGGCCTGTTGCTCTTCAACATCTGTTTTGCAGTTATAGTTCGCCAGGCGTTGTTGGATCATCTGCACGCTCATGATTTCACCCCATCAAGCCAGCCGGTCAGAAAACGCTTCACGCGGCCATTGCTGTAATTGTCCAATAACGCTTGGAGTTCTTCGGTCGTCACGCTGGTCAGTTCATCCTCGTCGATTCGCAGGCTGCCGATGGGGTCGTCAAGCCCCGTCCAGTGCAACTGGTGAACGTATAGATAGTCAACCAGCGCTTTAGCGGGCGAAGCCATGAAAAATACATTGCCGCTTTCATCGTTGTAGCGATGAACACCAAGGAAGAACGTACGCTGTGGAACGCGCATGTAACTGAATACACCCAGCGGCGTCTCGAATTCCTTGCTGTTGCCAAAGCTCGCGCAGGTGCAAGCGTAGACCGCCTCGGGAATCCAGCCGTGGTGGCTGAGGGTGGTTTCCATGCTGATGTAACTCGGGCCGTATATCCGCTGAGCTACACCGTACACGCTAAGCGGCTTTTTCTGGAATTCCGGGGCCAGGCAGTACAGGCCCCGACGGATATTCAGAATCTCCCCGGCAGACATCGCCCGCTTGATCAGCCCATGACGGCTGAAATCCGTTCCTTCAATCAAAGCGGCTACATCCGATTGCGTAAAGACACCCGTTGGCGCTTTGAAAAATTGTTTTGTCAGTCTGTTCATGTCTTTGTCTTTCACGGAAATGGTCGTTAAACGACTACTTCTGTAAAAAATAAGTATTGTCGGCGAGAAATCAACATATCTATTGGAAATAGTCGAAGAGTGACTACTTCTGTAAAATATCGATACGCAGGTTACGCCGCCGGTAGAAAGGCGCGAAGGCTTTTCAGGTCTCACGCGAAGACGCGAAGGCATGTTTTCTCACGCGAAGGCGCGAAGGCGCGAAGAAGACTTTTTTATCCACAGATTACGCAGATTAACGCAGATTTTGGCGGCATGTCTTGCCGCTAAGCGGCAAGTCACGCCGCCGGTAGAAAGACGCGAAATTGTCGGGGGTGATCAGGGGGACGCCGGGTGTGTTTTTATCTCACGCGAAGGCGCGAAGAAGACTTTTTTATCCACAGATTACGCAGATTAACGCAGATTTTGGCGGCATGTCTTGCCGCTGCGCGGCAAGTCACGCCGCCGGTAGAAAGGCGCGAAATTGTCGGGGGTGATCAGGGGGACGCCGGGCGTGTTTTTATCTCACGCGAAGGCGCGAAGGCGCGAAGAAGACTTTTTTATCCACAGATTACGCAGATTAACGCAGATTTTGGCGGCATGTCTTGCCGCTAAGCGGCAAGTCACGCCGCCGGTAGAAAGACGCGAAATTGTCGGGGGTGATCAGGGGGACGCCGGGTGTGTTTTTATCTCACGCGAAGGCGCGAAGGCGCGAGGAAGACTTTTTTATCCACAGATTACGCAGATTAACGCAGATTTTGGCGGCATGTCTTGCCGCTTTGCGGCAAGTCACGCCGCCGGTAGAAAGACGCGAAGGCTTTTCCCTCACGTGTGTTTGTGCCGGTGTGTTATTTCGCGGTTGGCGCTGGTTGTTCGGCGACGACGACGGCGGTATCGGGTGCCTTGCCGGAGTAGATGGCCAGGTAATGCATGTTGCCGATGTTGGTGGCGTTGACGTTGCCGGCGTCGAAGGAGATGGCGCTGCCGAGGGCGATGGCTTCGGAGACGGGCCAGCCGAGGGGGTTGGCGATGACGTCGTCTGGTTTGACGACACGGCGGCGGAGGACGCCGCGGCCGCGGCCGTAGTAGTAGTTGCTCAGCAGGCCGGTCTCGGTGTCGAAGATCAGGCTCGGGGTTGAGGCGAGGACATCGCCGATGTTGGTCTGGGCACGCGTCCAGGTCGCGCCGTAGTCGGTGGAGAGCATCTGGAATTGTGCGCGTGTGGTGGCGGTGCCGCCTGTTTCCGTGCGGGCGACGGCGAAGATTTTGCCATCGCCGAGGTACACGGCGGACGGCTCGGTGGGCCATTGCTCCTTGGGGAGATCGGCTTCGATGGTGGTCTGAGTCCAGGTTGCGCCATTGTCCGTGCTGACGATTTTTCCCCAGTGATGGCAGGGGCCATCGTTGCGGTAGTCGCCTGCGAACCACAGTGCCATGAGTCCGACGGTGGGGACCGCGAAGACGTCGGTGATCTGCATGGGCATCGGGTCGAGTTTCGGGGTCGAGATGCGTTCGAAGGCCACGCCGTCCGTGCTGCGGTAGAGATCGTGGTGCCAGTCTGGTCCGATGCAGCGCACCCACAGCAGCATGGCGCCATTGTTGTCGAGGCCCTTGCCGATGGTGACTTCGCCGTAGCGCGGAGTGTTGGCGATGACGGTCTCGGGCGTCCAAGTCTTGCCTCGGTCTGTAGAGGTGCGTGCGTAGACAGCGCGGGCGTCTTCGCCAATGCTGTGTCCCGAGCCGCGGCTGTAAACGCAGACCAGCTTGTCGCCGAGGGCCTGGATCATCGGCCACGAGTTGTAGCCGCTGACGTCCTGCACGACGCGGGTCGGGGGCAGGGCTTGCAGAGGCGTGATTTTGACCATGGCCAGGCCGGTGGGGCGGGTGAAGGTATCGGCGGGATCGCCGGGCTCGCGCTGGATACGCAGGTAGAGGGGCGCATTTGCGTCCACGGGATAGTATGATTCCAGGACGATACTGCGGGTGTGGAAAGGCGCGGCGGGCAGTGCGCTGCGCACGGGTGTGCCCACGACCTGGCGCGCCGGGAAGGGCTCGCCAGGCAGCAGTTGTGAGAGAATGACCCGATAGACGTCTTCGTAGGTCGCACTGGTCTCTTTGTCCGTCGTGGTGACGACAATTTCGACTCTGACGGCCGCGCAGCCGGCGGGGAGACTGGGCACGAGCCCGCAGACGGACTGGCCGACGGTGCCGCCTGACAGGGACCACACGGGCAGGTGCGTGGAGCTGCTCGTCATGTTCACCAGCGACGGCTGGCCCGTCGCGATCGACAGCTGGTTCGCAGTCAGGTAGATCGCTGGGGCATCCAGCTCGCAGGAGCCGCCCGGGGCCTGGCTCGGCGCTTCCGCGGCGCCGGCGCTGGCGAGCAGCGCCAGATGCAGGACGGTGATGGGCATGACGCCTTGGCCGAGGGCGCTAAGTGAACTGGCCAAGACGCTCTTGCTGAGCGTTGATCCGGTGGGGCGGGTGATGGACATGGTCGGCTCCTGGGGGGCTTGGGTGGAAAAGACGGCGGGCGGTGCGGCTGCGTGATCAAGACTACATGCAGCGCCACGGCTCGCCGGTGAATGCGCAACGGCTGCGAACAGACGCAACAGCTATCATTTTTTCAGATCGCGCAGGAGGGCGTTGTCATGCTCGATGATGGCTTCGGCGACGCCCGCCCGGTATTTGGAGCTACGGGCTTCGTAGCCGCCCTCGTCGTAGGCATCCCGAGTGGGGTAATAGGCCTCGGAACCGTTCGCGCAGCAGCAGAACAGGGTCATTGCGAAGGGCGACGCGGCCTTGACACTGCGGCCAATCTCAGTGAAGGGCTCGCCTGGGGCGCCGGTAATGGCGATGTCGCCGAAAGCCAGCGCGCAGAGGTAGAGCGGGAGTTCGTCCGGGCCGTTTTCCAGACGTTTGCGAGTGTAGGCCTCAGCCACGACGGTTGTGACGCCCATGCCGGTTTCGGGGATATCGGCGTCGCGTCCGGCTTCGTGCAGAGCGATGATTTCCTCGGCTTTCCGTACCAGCTCCGCGCTGACGCGGTTGGACGGCACATTGATCGTGCGCTGCGCAAAGACGACCTTGTCTCCCGGGACCGCTTCGGTCTTGCCATAGATCTGCAGGACGGCGCCGGCAATGCTGCGGCCCATGTGCCTGGAGTGTTCGTAACCGCCATTGCTGTCCCAAGCGGGGGCATTGACGTTGATGTGGTTCGTGTCGCCTTGCGCACCGTTGAAATACACGCAGTGGACATTGTCCAAAACGCGCTCCAGGGAGCTGCGAACAAAGCCCGGGAAGTCCGCGGAGAAGAACGTGCCGCCGATGACATCGGGGTGGACCTGGAAATTCACCAGCAGGATTTCGGGGGCGTTTTCACGGGTGATGCGGACCAGCTGCACGGTTTCGTCGGGCATACCGATGGGCGCGGCGATATTCGGGTTGCGCCGGCCCGGGTTCGTGCGCATTGTGCCGTCTTTCATGCGGAAACGCCGGATGAAGGCGATATCCTTCAGGGTATTGCGGGCGATGCCGACAGTCGCCGGCTTCAGGTCTGCGATTGCAAGCGTCGCGGCGTCGGCGACACGGCGGAAAAGCATTTCGTTGTAGAGAGGATCCTTCTTGTACAGACTGTCGTAGACCACGGGGCCCGTGTGCGTGTGCGTGCAAGCTATAAAAATCGCTTCCGGTGGCAAGCCAGTGTTCTTGACCACCGTATCGCGGCAGATCGCGCACTCCGCCTGGTTGATGCCGATAATGTCGAGGACGAGAGTGACGGCGGTATGTTCACCGTCGCTATAGGCGACGGCATTCACGTAGAGCGGATCGCGGATGCCATTTGCGTGGCGTTCGCTGTAGTAGCCTTGCATGAAGATACCGAAGGGGGGCGTGATGTCGAGTCGTGCGAAACCTGCTGAGAGCATCGTCGGTCCTTTCCTTGGTTGCGATGGCGGTAAAGCCTTGGTTGGAGGTCGTTTGTTAATAACGTTTACAGTTATAGCAAAGCACGCTTCAGGCGCGCAATTTGGCATGTAAGAAAAACGAGTTCCATTGCCCTTTCGCCCCCAATCAGCTTCGCCGATTGGGGGCGAAAGGGCCGAGGAATCTGGACATATCGTGCACTGCACCCAGGGCGGCGCGCGCTTTCAGCGCCGCTTGCCCTAGGCTGGTATGCTTCGCGCTTTCAGCGCTTCTGCCGCTTCGCGGCTAGGGTAATATCTCCTGGTGATAGGGTATTGATTATAAGAGTGTTTGTACCGCAAAATGTAAACGTAATTGGTGAACGCGTCCGTGCGGTCACTTGGCGGGCAGTGGTCACTGTGTCGCCCAATGAGCACTTGGCGGTTACTGTGCCAGTGAGAGAAGATAGCGCCCCGTTTGCTGGGCGACGTGCAGATAGGTGGGCAAAAGTGCATCCGGGATAGACCCGTACACGAATTCGTAGATGAAATTGCCGGAGTAGGCGCTGTCACGCAGGTAGCGCATGTGCGCCTCCCAGTCGATGCCACCGAAAAATGGCGGCAGATGGAGGTCTTTGTTGTAATAATTGTCGTGGACATGGGTGCACAACAAGCGCGGGCCGACCTGCTGCAGGGCCGCGAGCTGGCCATCGCCGAAGGAGCAGCGGGCGTGACCAAAATCCCAGCAGCAGCCGACCGCCGGGTCATTGAAGCGGTCAAGTACCGCCAGCACTTCCTCAATGGTCGAAGTGTAGCGTGAGCGCCCGTTGACCTGCGGGCCGAAGCCGTCCTCAAAGAGATTTTCCACGGCAATGCGAATGCCCTGCTGTTTGGCCAAGTCGACAATTGGCGCGAGGGTGTCGTAGGTGGCGTTGAGGATTTCTGCTTGGTCAAAGCGATCCGTGACCCGATATTCGTCGGCGTGAACCACCAGGAACTGCGCGCCAAGAATCGCCGCTGCGCGAACGGCGCGGAGGGCAATCTGGGCAAATTGCCCGGCACCATCCTTTTGATAGCGGAAGAATGGGCAGTGGGACTGATGCACGACGAGGCCGAGCCGGTCAATTTCCGCGCGGCGCTGCTGGGCCACGTGTTCCCAGTCGTCGCCGAGTTCGCTGAGGTAGTCCAGCTGGGTGAAGCCGGCATCGCGACAGAGTCGCAGCGCCTCAACAAAGGACCGCCCTTGGGGATTCCCACGCTGTTTGCGCACATAGCCAGGGTTGATGCCGAGTTCCATGACGTCCTTTCACAGTTATCGGGCTGAGGCGATGATGCACGCGTCCGCTAAGTTCAGCCGCATGAGTTGTCGTGCGCACGACACGGAAGATACTTTCCCCCGGCGGGATTTCCAGCAGGTCGGGGGCACTTGCAGGGGCCACTTCTTAATCGCTCAGGTATTCATACCGGCCGTTCTGCAGCATTTTGTTTTCAGCGCCAACGTCGCTAGCCCTGGGCTATCACATAGATCGCGCTTACAGCGCTTCTATGCCAATAGCGCGTATAAATCAACGAACTATCTATTGAAAACGTGATTATTTGCACGTTTTTCATGGATATTATGTTTTTTGCGCTCGCAAAATCCTTGCCATGTCGGTTACGGCGATGACGTTTTCGGCCTGAAAGCTAGCGTGGCAGCGCGTGATAGGAGGAGATTTGGTGTCATCCCATGTAGAGGACGTATGGCTTGGGGATATTGCCGGTGAGGAAATAATAGATGACGCCGATCAGGCTTGGGGTCATGGCGCCGAGGATTTCACCGGCGATGATGCCGATCATGAGCGGTTTCAGGCGGCTGTAGAGTTGGCTGTTGCCGTATCTGAGGACGAACAGTTTGGCGATCCAGCCAAGGATGAACGAGAAGCAGAACAGGGTGATATGCGGTTGTGTCCACACCACGAAGAGGAGTGGGTGAATGGGCCAGTGCGGGAAACGCATACGGCATAGGGCGGCGATGCCGACGAGGAGCGCTCCCGCGGTGAATCCCCACAGGCATGGCCGCACGGGGCGCATCGCGGCGAAGCGCCCCCATCCTGAGACGCTGGTAGCTTTGTCGAGGGTGCCGCGGGCTTCGAGGCGCTGCTTGACGGCGACTGCGGTCTCGAATGGCACTTTGGCTTTTCTCAAGGTCGAGCTGTCGGTTTGGGTCGCGGCGGGTACATCATATTGGATGTAGAGGGTGACGGGCACCGCGATCAGCATGCCGAGGACAATGGCCAGGCCGGCCAGACTGGCTGTTTTGCCCATGGGCACTTTTCGCGAAGCCAGCAATTTGTTGGCGTTGACCATGAACGGCAGCAGGGTTTCCCGCGGATCGATAAACAGGACAATAGAGACCATCTGCAGCACTAAAATGGTTTGGAAACTGAGGGCTTCCGATCCGAAGAATCCCCATATTATCGCGCAGGGAAAGACCGCGATCTTGATGTGGAAGAGCCCGCCTTCGGCCATCAGGCGGCCCGAGACCACATAAATGACCACGAGGATGCAGGCATACAGGGTCGCCAACCGCCAATCAATGCGGGCGCAGACCAGCTGCGCAATGAACAGGAGAAGAAAGAAAACAAAGGCGCGGAAGCCCCAGACTGCTTTGGCATCTACGGTGGCCGTGGTTTTCAGGCCGATCGCTTGGCGCAGTACCGACCGGTAGTAATGCCGTCCGGCATAGACGAGTGAGAAGAAGGTGCCAACGCAGGCGCCGAACAGCGTAAAATCTTTGATGGTCAGGCCCAGGTAGGCGCCGCCGGTCATGGAGTTATTCACGACGATGCCGTAGGCGGCGAAGACGCCAGCGAGCCAGGCCCAGGCGATGGGGCCGAAGCCGAAGGCCGCGACCAGGTCGGTCGCCGTAAAGAATGACAGGCCAATCACGGCGAAGAAAATGCGCGGACGGAGTATGAACCAGCCGCCACCGCGGACCAGGCTGGGGAAAAGCGGCGCCGCTTTGCTGAAGTCGAGCCGGAGTTGGAATGGAATGAGGATGTTGGGAAACCAGGTCACCAGCACGTTGTTGAGGTGAATGGCAAAAGCCGCGATGGCGCCGATCCAGAACAGGCGCTTGCGCCAGAGTACTGAGCGGCCCTTGGCGTCGGTCTCGATCAGGGCGGCAGTGAAGGTCGCCAGCGGATAAGGAAGATGCTCATGGTCGGACCATTGCCGGTGCAGGACTAACGACAAGCCGATTACGGCAAAGAACATGGCCAGGGCCATGGGGAGCCAAAACAGGCATGGGCGCCGCCAGGCATACCAGGGAATGTCGCTGATGGCGATGTGTTTGGAATCGCGGGACAGACCCTGGACGTAACCGTCCAGGATGCGGTCGTCATCTTCGGAAATGTCCGCCAGCATCTGCTGCGGGAGGTAGCGCATGATGTCATGCTGGCGCCAGGATGGCTCCAGACGTTCGTAGCGGTGGGGGAGGATAATGGTGCCGGGGAAGGACCGCATCAGTCCCGATCCCGGCACGCAGCACGCAGCGAGGCTGAGTGCGAGGACGACGACGATTTCCCGCCCCGTCAACGCCCATTTGTGCAGCAGCCGGTTCAGGAAGAGCATGAACAGGATCAGGCTGCCATAGATGACCACGGGCATGTTATTGCCCACAAAGTGCGTCTGCCGCAGGACCCAGTCATTGAAGTAGGTCACGGCGCAAATGGTCATTGCGCCGAGAAGACCGAGAATTACGCTTCTGATGGTCA
>JAQWBY010000341.1 GCA_028706165.1 Lentisphaeria bacterium
CAGCTTCGCCGACTGGGGCAAAAGGGGCCGAGGAACACGAACATGGTCGCCGTTGTACCCAGGGCGGCGCACGCTTTCAGCGTGTTTGCCCTGGGCTGGTATGTTTCGCGCTTTCAGCGCTTCTGCCGCTTCGCGGCCAGGGAAACGGGCACGTTTGACTCAGCCAGAAGCTCTATGGCTCAATTATCAATGGGTGACCGATTACCTGGTTGCAGCTTATTCTTCGGGGAGGGCGAGCAGTGGCTGGATGATATTGGCGAAGGCCTTGGCCATGGCTGATTGTGGGTATTTATGGACCATGGGGACGCCGGCGTCGGAGCATTCGGCGACTAGCGGGTCGATGGGAATGCGGCCGAGGAAGGGCACTTTAGCCTTGGCGGCCAGGGTCTCGCCGCCGCCCTGCTTGAAGATATTGGTGACCGTGTTGCAATGCGGGCAAGCGAAGCCGCTCATGTTCTCAATCACGCCGATGACGGGCAGGTCGAGCTTCTCACAGAAGTTGATGGACTTGCGGACATCGGCCGCGGCCACTTCCTGCGGCGTGGTGACCACGACGGCGCGGGTATCGCCTTTGAGAATCTGGCGGACGGAGAGAGGTTCGTCGCCGGTGCCGGGAGGGCAATCGATGATGAGGAAGTCCAGCTCGCCCCACTCGACGTCTTCGAGGAACTGCTGGATAGCGCCTTGCTTCATCGGGCCGCGCCAGATCAGCGCGTCGTCGGTGTTTTCCAGGAAGAAATCCACCGAGATGACCTTGATACCGGCGACTTCCGGGGGAATGATGCAGTCGTTGGCGAATTCGGTATGGGAGCCCTTGAGGCCCATCATGGTCGGTATGCTCGGGCCGTGGATATCGACGTCGAGGAGGCCAACCCGGCGGCCTTCCATGGCCAGACTGATGGCGAGATTGACCGCGACGGTGCTTTTGCCGACGCCGCCTTTGCCGGAGAGCACGAGGATTTTGTGCTTGATGTTGGCCATTTGGGCGAGGAAGCGGATTTCTTTGGCGGTGGGTTCGTGGCAGCTACCGTCGTTGCAGGATGAGCAGCTGGAGCACTTGTGGTCGCAGGATTGGGATTTGTCTGCCATGGGAACGATTTTCCTTTGGGGTGATGGGGATAGAGGACGGGATAACGGGTGATGGTTGTTGCGGTGCTTATGCGGGTGGCATGCCGCGGGTGAGATCGGCGAAGAAGGGCGGCCGCAGCCAGGAGTAGAGCTCTTGCCAGAGATCATCCGGGCTGGCCTTGCCGATGTTGAAGCGGAAGCGGAAACGATGTTCGCCGTGGTCGCTGCTGACGCCGTCGAGGGTGCCGCCGGGATGTGGCGCGTGGTGGGCCATGAGCGGGCTGCGCAGGAGCGTGAAGCGGAGGCGCCGGGCGGTGGCGTCGAGCGCGAAGACATCGGGGCAAATCACCGAGAGCTGCTGTTGTGGGGCGACGGGCACGGCGGTCCAGCCCTGGACGGGGTATTCGCGGCCGTCGAGCGGGCGGCTGATGGCGCCGCCGCAGATGGCGTCCAGGCGGGTGTCGCCGTTGCTGGCGATGGGCAGGACGAGCTTAAGGACGCGGCGTTTTTCCTGCCAGGACACGCGGATGGTCATTTCCAGATCGTCGCTGTCGTGGAAGATGCGGAAGATCCTGATGACATCGCTGTTGCCGATGCGGCCGGCCTGGGCGATTTGCGTAAGGAGTGGCCCGGTGAAGCTGAGTTCGGGGGCACCCCAGGTGGCGAGGGTGGCGGGCCCCTTGGCATAGCGGTCGATACCGTGCGACCACGTGTCGCTGCCGTCGTCAATGAGTGCGAGTTCGGGCAGCAGGTGGTCCATGCCGCCGAAGTGGCAGCGGGCCGCCTGGCTCAGATCCAGTGCGGCGCTATGGTCGTGGTTGTGAATACGCCAGGGCGGGGGCAGGGTGTCGCTTGCGTTGCTGTTGCCAGCCGTACTGGCTGCTGGCTGCTGTTCGTCGCCGCATGGCACGAGTCGGAGCGCTTTGATTTCGCCGGGAGCGAGCTGCAGCTTGATGGCGATGCGGGTGAGCCAGCCCCAGCCGATGACGGCCTCGTGAGGGATGGCTTGCGCGGGGATGGCCTGGTCATGGCTGTCGAGGACGCGGAAGCGCCACGGCTTACCGGCCAGCCAGGGTTCGCATTCGGCCCAGCCGGCGAAAGGCCGGTCGGAGGCGTTGAAGAAGATCAGGCGTTGGCAGGGATCGTCGGGGAGAGCAGTCAGGCGTTGGCGCAGTTCGTAGTGGATGCGTTCTTCGGCCCAGGCTTCGGCGGCGCCGAGTTGGTTGTGGACATGTTTGTATGCTGAAGGCAGGCAGGTGCCACCAAGGGTGTCGTGGAATTGATGGAAGACGACATTCTGCCAGTGTTTTTGCCGGCTGCGTGCCTGGTCGTCGGGGAGTGCCGGCATGACGCTGTCCAGTTGGGTCAGGCGCTGGGTGGCATCGCGTAGGGCCAGCTTGCCCTGGCGGTGGACGCTGTAGCAGCCGATGGCGTGGTACTGCAGTTCGCCGGTGACGATGGGCAGGACCGGTACGACGTCTGCAATGGCGGCGAAGAACCGGCTGGGGGTGGAGAAGACCAGGCGCATGCCGGGGAAGGCGTCGGCGTGTTCGCGCAGCCAGGCGATGGCCTTTTCGCTGGGGCCGCCGCCGTGGTCGCCGATGCCGGCGAAGCACATCGTGTGGGTGACACCGTCAGGCAGGCCATTGCAGCAGGCGCGGAGCCGCGCTTCGATCTTGGCTGGGTCGGCGATTTCCTGGTTGAGATTGTAGCTCTGAGCGATGCGGAAGGTGGTGAGCTCGGGGCCGTTCTCGTAGCCGCGCCAGCGGAAGAGGCGTGCGGGCAGGGCCATTTCGTGTTCCTGCGGACGCATCATGACGTAGTGCTTTTGGCCGGCGGCGCGCATGAGTGCGGGCAGGGAGGCGTTGTGGCCGAAGGAATCCGGGCAGAAGCCCGTGTCGGGGAAGTGCCCGAAGTGCTGTTGAAAGTAGTCTTTGCCGAGCTGGATTTGCTGGCGGAAGCCGTCGCCGTCGGGTGCATTGCAATCCGGTTGCGTCCACCAACCGCCGGTTATTTCCCAGCGGCCGGCGCGGACCAGCTGTTGGATGCGGGTGAAGAGGACCGGATCGCAGTCTTGGATCTGCTTGTAGACCCAGGCTTCACCCTGGGTGAAGAAGATATCGGGGTTATTGTCGAGGCGGTCGGCGGCGCTGCGGCAGGTGGCGATGGCCTCGTCAAGGCCGGCGGACCATTGCCAGAGCCAGATGGGGTCGAGGTGGGCGTGGAAGACCAGATGGACGGTGATGGGCGTGGGCATGATGGCACCTTGGCGAAATGGCCGGAAATGAGGTGAGGAGGGGGTCAGGACTTCGCGGCTCGTTCGGCCAGCTTGGCTTCTTCCCAGGCGTCGATGAGTTCTTCGGGGGCGCAGTCGCTGGTCTGTCGGCCCTGGTCGGCGATGAGCTGTTCCATGGCGGAGAAGCGACGGATGAATTTGCCCACGGCCTTCTGCATGACTTCTTCGGCCTGGACCTTCTGCCAGCGGCAGAGATTGACCATGGTGAAGAGCAGGTCGCCAAGTTCCTCTTCGATATCGGCGTGGGAGCCGTTGCAGGCGGCGTCGCGCACTTCGCCGAGTTCTTCTTCGATCTTGTTGATGGCGTCGGCGATATCGGGCCAGGCGAAGCCGGCCTTATCGGCCTTGTCGAGGGCCTTTTGGGCGCGGGCGAGGGCGGGGAGACTACGCGGGAGCTGGTCGAGGGTGTAAGTGCTGGCGGTGGGGCCTTTTTCGACCTTCTTGATATCGTCCCAGAGCTTGACGACATCGCCGGCGTCATTGACGGTGACGGTGTCGAAGACATGGGGGTGTCGGCGCAGCATCTTGTCGGCTTCGGATTTGGCGACATCCTGGATGTCGAAGTGGCCGTTTTCGCTGGCGATCTGGGCATGGAGGACGACCTGCAGGAGCAGGTCGCCGAGTTCATCGCGCATGGCGTCGTGATCGTTGTCCTCGACGGCGTCGAGGAATTCGCCGGCTTCCTCGACGAGGAAGCGGCGCAGTGACTGGTGGGTCTGTTTGCGGTCCCAGGGGCAGCCGCCCGCGGGGGCGCGCAGTTTGGCGACGATATCGACTAGGCGCTGGAGTTGGTCCATGGTGTGCAGTGCGGCCTGACGGCCGCGTTTCTCAGAAGATGGAGTCGGGGTAATAGAAGTCCCGGGCATTTTCCCGGGTGATGATTTCGGCGGGGATGATGACGGTCTTGAGGTCTGCGGCGAGTTCGCCGCGGAGGCCTTTGATGGCGTAGTCGACGCCATCGGCGATCATTTTGGGCGGGTAAGTGACATTGAAGGGAATGAGCGGGTCGCCATCAAGGATGCGTTTGACGA
>JAQWBY010000342.1 GCA_028706165.1 Lentisphaeria bacterium
CAGGACCGCGAAGGGTGGATCTTCTCGCCACCGGTCAATATTGGTGCCCCCTTGGAACGCAGGCAGGTACCCGAGCTGATATTGGCTGCTGCTGCCTTTGCTGCGCCCAAAGCACCAGTTGCTCCTGACGCGATACCGGCGACACTCATTCCGGCGCGCTGGCAGCCCAATGCCGCCACCAAGAACAAGACCGTCTTCTATGATGCCGAGGAGGGTGCACTGGTGTTTCGCGGCGTCTTTGCGCCCGACTGCAAAGACCGTTGGTTCTACCCCATCTACACACTTACCGAAGAAGACCGCACCTGCCGCTATCTGACCTTCCAGGTCAAAGCCATCCAGGCGCCCATGCAATCCGGCTACCACAATGTCCAGTTCTGGTTAAAAGGCGGGGTGGCATGTGGAGGTAATTTCATTTACCGGTTTATTGATGACACCTACCGTACGTACACCATTGATTTGTATACCCGCCAACCCGGGCCACTGCTGCCCGAAAAACTCTACTTCGGCCTCAATAACCGTAATGATGACGAAGTGACTCTGTATATTAAAGAGTTACGTTTCCATAATGACAAATAATAGCGGGCGAACAGGTGTACTGAGCGGGGCAAGCGGCGTTTCCTGATCGAGTTGCCCACAGGCACAGGCAAGACCGACCTGACCGTCCTCTATATCCAGCGTCTGATCAAAGCGGGAAGGGCTGGAATACTGGTGTTCTCAGCGACGCTGAAGTGGTTTTGACAGACCGGCCACGTGTGAAGTACTATCAGTCAAAGCAATCTGGCAGGGGGTATCTTTCCTTTTGCCACAGATAAATGGACGGCGTGGGCGGCCGGCTTTTTGGCGTTGCTGCCGTGGCGGGCAGGAAGGTATTATTGCGGTCGCTGCCGGGAGTGCCGGCGCCGGCGGCGAGTTTGCCGCTGCCGCCAATGATCAGGTTGTCTTCCACGCGGTCGCCGGCGTTGTCCAGGAATTCATAAAAGATCATCGGGAAGTCCGCCTTCAGGCGGAACACATTGCCCTTAATGACATTATCCCTATTGCCAAGGCGCGAAACAATAGCTGGTCCGTCCTGGACCGTCGCGGTGTTGTACATAAGCATCCATTGCTGGTTCATGCCGCCGAGGTAGAAGGTGGAGAATAACGAATCGGTTTGGCAGTTGTAGATGACGTTGCGTGGGCCATTGGGGCCGTGTTGGGAGTCGTTATTGGGGGTGGAATAGAAGGCATAACCGTAGCTGTTGAACGCTTGCGTCGTCGTGACGATGCTGCATTGCTCGAAGAGATTGTCACGGCACCAGCCGGAATGCCATTGGGCGTCGCTTTCTTCAAAGACGGAGTTTCTGATGACGTTGCCGCTGCAAGTCCAGTTCAGGATTGGCGCGTGGCGCATGTTGACGGTTTTGAGATTTTCGCTCAGGCAGTCCCAAGACCGCTCCCAGCCGGCATAGGCCAAGCCGCCCTTTTTGGTTCGCCAGGGCGTATCGAAGGTGCAGTTGCGCACCTGGCAGAACTTTGTGCTGTTGGCGAAGACTCCCTGGGTGCCGGGGCGGTGAATCAGGAGGTTTTCGGCCCGGCACTGCGCTGCCGAGGAGAAGATCACCGTGCCCATTTTGAGTTCCTGCTGAATCTCCCCCAGCTGCGCAAGACTCATGTCCATAATGCCGCAGTGTTCGATTGGCCGGAAGAGGCGCAGCCTGGGCTTGTCTTCCAGCGGGTAGTCTATGCGCACCGGCTGCAACAAGGTGAGTTGGTTGCCTGCGACCTTTTCCACCACGGTGACGAATTCGCGAAAGGTTCCCCAGGCGGTGCAGATGTTGCGCACCAGGCGGTTCCAGCGTTCCGAGTCCTCGGGAGCTATCCATAAGCTGACATAATCTCCCGCTTTGTAGTGACTGGCATCCTCGACTGTAAGCACTCGGTCACCGCGACGCAGGCCGCTCGTGATGAGCGTGGCGGGGCCGTAGTCTTTACCGACGAAAGAAATGACCGAATGGGCATAGGGACCATTGTAGAAGGCATCCGGGGCGATGTTCACAGAGGCTGTCGCCGAACGCGTTTCGCCATTGCTGTAGGTTACCGTCGCCTCAAGCAGATGGAGGCCTTCGCCGGCCTTGGCTACGATGTCCCTGGCAGTGAAACGAATCTTTTTATGGGATGGGGCGTCAGGCAGGGCAATGAATGCTGTCGTTTTGGTAAATTCCTGAATGACTTCGCCGGCGAGGGCAACACTGATTTTTTGCGCTTGCTCGGCCGGAAAAAAGATTTCGATGGGCGTGCTGCTACGAATGTTCGTGTTGCCGATGGGCAGGATAATGACGCCGCTGTCAGGCAGACCGAACTCCAGTTTAGTTTCGGCTTGTCCCACTCCCCGGAGGACGATGCGGCTGTCGCGGATGGCGATTTTTCTGGTGAGACGATAGCTGCCCTTACCGAACTGAACGGCTCCGCCGCCATTGCCGGCGGCCAAGGCGATGCTTGCTTCGATGGCAGCAGTATCATCTTTGCCATCATCGGGTATGGCGCCCTGATCCTCGACCTTGAAGACGGCCAGCGCTGCGGTTTTATCGCTGTGTGCGCCGGCCCACACCCAGTTGGGATAGAGCAAGCCGTCGGGGCCGGGCAGGGCGAGGGAGCGACAGTCAAAGGCGCCGGCATTTTCCGGCAACAGCGCTTCGGCCACGAATAACTCGCGCTTGTCCAGTTTGCGGATGATGACATTGTTCAGCCAGACTTTATCATTGGACCACTTGTAGACCATGATGCGTACGGAACGACATTCCGCGGAGGTATCAAAGGGGAGGCCCATGGTGTACCAGAATTTGCGTTTGCCGCCTTTGCCTGCCATAAGCATGGAATCGCCCGTGCTGTTGACGCCGGTTGGGCCAAGACGCGGGATACGGTTGACCAGCAGGCCCTTGTCCTCCGCGTCATATTCCTCTATTTTGACGATGAATCTCCCCACGACTTCTGAAAAAGAATCCAGCGTCAATTCATAGCGCGTGTGCGGCTCAACGCTTATGGGCTTGGTGCGCAGGGTCATTTTTGAGGGCAGCAGCAGTGACGCGAAGCCGTTGTGGCCCATAGCGGGGTCTATGAGAGGCATGGCGTTTTTCGTAGCCGTCCATTGCCAATGATCGAGGTTATCCACAAAGGCATCGTAAAAAATGATATCCTTCCCCAGGAGCGGTGGCAACAGGGCCATGGCGACTGCCAGACACAGTGCCCGGGGGATTCGCCCGCCAGCCGAGCATCGCGCACGGTAGGGAGCATGGCGTTTCGCCAGTGATTCATGCGTGTCAGGACGGGAAGTCAGCACGATGCGCAGCCAGGATAGGATTGTTTTTTTCATGAGCGGTTCTGATTGATGCTTACTGGAGGATCCAGCAGGACGTGAGGGGCGGCCAGGCGCAGACGACATGGCCATGGGTATTGGCATAAAAAGGCGTCAGGATGGTGGAACCGGCAGCACTACCATAGCCAGCCTAAGATGAACGGCAAGCTTGGGGTATTGGCTGGTTTCTTAGCCGCTTTCTTGTTGCGGGTAGCGGAAGCCTTGGCTGCGGATGTTGCGCTGGGCCAATATCGACATGAAGCGGAACCAAATCAGCTGCGTTCCTCGAAAAACCGCTCGGAAAAGTGGCAAGGTCGCTGGCATCCCCCTGCACCCAGTCCTGCGTCAGGCATTGGATCAGGCACAAAATTGGCAGAACACGAACCAGAAAGGCCAGGACTACATCCCATAAGCGTTAAGCAGTTCATTTTGTAGGGGCGACCTAAATAAACACCGTGCAGGGCGCAGGTACAGCAAAGGGAAGACATATCGTTCCATTGCCTCTTTTGCCCCAGTCAGCTTCGCCGACTGGAGCCAAAGAAGCTGGGGAACACGGACAAATATGGCGCGCTACCCAGGGCGGCGCGCGCCTTCGGCGCCGCTTGCCCTGGGCTGGACTGTTTCGCGCTTTCAGCGCTTCTGCCGCTTCGCGGCCAGGGAAACGGGCACGTTTGACTCAGCCAGAAGCTCTATGGTTCAATTATCAATGGGTGACCGATTACAAAAAAAAAACCCAAAACGGTACCAA
Organism: Lentisphaeria bacterium; assembly: GCA_028706165.1. GTDB lineage: Bacteria > Verrucomicrobiota > Lentisphaeria > Oligosphaerales > Oligosphaeraceae > Oligosphaera. The sequence goes on from JAQWBY010000342.1 coordinate 4,080, forward strand.
ACGGTACTGTTTTAGGCTCTTTTGTGCTTAAATTGGCGGAGAGGCAGGGATTCGAACCCTGGGTACCTTGCGGTACACAGCATTTCCAGTGCTGCACAATCGACCACTCTGTCACCTCTCCGGCGCTGTGGTGTCCTGCAAACGGACGAGGCAATAATCTATCTGCCAGAGGTAGAATTGCAACGGCGCGCGTGGGAAAAAAGGGAAAAAGAAAGTAAGGCCGCTCGTGTTGATACTCACCGGCCCTAGGGACGCCTGGGACCTGGGGGACTTTCGGGACCGGTTGGCGGTGGCGTTTGGGACTC
>JAQWBY010000343.1 GCA_028706165.1 Lentisphaeria bacterium
GCGCCCCGAGCATCTCTGCGTGTTCAAGACTCGCGAGGCGCAGTCGGTGAAGTATCACGACCAGAAGATGTACATCGGCGACTGGAATTCCGGTGAGATCACCATTGCCGACGTGAGCAATCCGCGCGTGCCCAAGCTGGTGTCGCTGACCCAGCTGGACGGCTATGGCGATGGCATTGACCTGCGGGACAATATCTGCTTCGCGGCCACCGGCCATCACGCCAAAAACGACCCCACCAACGACGGTTACGGCCGCGGCCACGGCGTGGAAATCTACGACATCAGCGATGTGGCCAAGCCCCGCAAGATCGCCGGGGTGAAATTTCCGCAGCTCTACAATGGCTACCGTGATTTTTGGACGCCGCGAGCGACGGCGTCGCATTTGTTTGTGGCTGACACGCACAACGGCGTGTTTGCGCTGGACATCAGCACGTTGGCATCGCCGCGTTTCATAGGCCATTTGCGGCTGCCGCTGACCAAGGCGACCTATGCCTACAAGCAGACGACCCAGCTGCCGGATGCGGTTTCTGGCATTGCCGTCGGTAATGGCGTGCTCTATGTCGCCGGCAGTCAGACCGGGCTCTATGTAGTGCCCATGCCGGGCATTGCGGTGCCGCTGCCGCCAATGAGTTCGGCGCCGCCGCAGATTCCGCCGGCGCCCGCGTCGGCACCGGACGAGCTTTTTCACAGCTATCGGCCTGACGGGCAAGTCCGGGGCGCGTTGATCGACGGCGACTTGGCCTGGGTGGCTTGCGGTCGCGCGGGACTGCATCTGCTCAAGCTACGCGAGGACGGCATGGACGTGCAGCGGGTGTGGCCGCTGGGCGAGGTCTTTGGCGTGGCGGCTCACGGCGATATTTTGGCGGTAGCCGAGGGCGGTGCTGGCTTGGCGTTGTATCGCCGCGCAGAAGGCTCGGAATTGCGCCTGCTGGGGCGGTTGCAGCCGCCGTCGCCGGGCGCGCTGGTCCAGCGGGTGTGGATACCTGGCGACGGCCGTTTTGCGGTGTATTCCACGGCCAGCAGCCTGCTGTATTTTGCGGACATCAGCGACCCGCAGGCGCCGCGGCAGGTCCTGCGGCATAGCCAGAGCGGCCTGCTCTACAGCGATCTGATCTGCCACCGGGCGCTGGGGGGCCGCTATGTCGGCGTGAACTGGCACAGCGGTGGCATGGCGTGGTACGATCTCGGCGGGGACAAACCCGTGGTCGCCAAGCAGGTGGTGGAACGGCTGGCGAGCCACCTCGACGGCGTGGTCGCGGTGCCGGGGCAGGACCGCATGCTGTTTGTGATCCACGGCGCCTACGTCTTGCTGCCCGCGCTTGCGGAAGGCCCCAGCGATACCTGGCCCCGCTATCGGTTGCCGGATAATCAGCGCATGAGCGGGATACCGACCATCGACGGCAAGGTCCTTGCACTCAGTGAGCGGGCCGGCAAGCGCGTCAGCGTGGTCGATATCAGCGACATTACCGCGCCAAAGCCCGTGGCCGAGCGCCGGTACCAGTTTGAGGGCAATCCCGACACGGTGCTATTCTGGCGTGGGCGCATGCTCATTCCGTGCAGCTACCAGGGGCTGCTCCTGGAGCGCCGCGGCGGCAACTGAGCGCCGCGGGCGGTAATTGGATAACAATCAACGCGTGGCACAGCCAAGCAGTAGGAACAACGGTACAAGGAGCGGACAATGAGCAATTTCATATCGGCAATTGTTGGCGGCATGCTGGCCTTGTCGGCGACGGCGGCGGAGGAATCGCAGTTGGTTTTCCAGTTCAATGCCGGGGCTGAACTGCGGGTCGGTGGCCAACGCCTGGCGCGGATCACCCCGGGCTATTTCAGCGCCGGGTGGAGCAGCGGCAGTTTTACAATGGATTTCAAGGACCTGCCGGAAGGCGAGCCGCTGCGGGCGTCGGCGACGCGTAATGGCGTGGTGATTGACCTGGTGATGCGTGATCTCAGCGTGGACGGCAGGTCGGCCAGCATGGTGTACGAACTGACGCCGCAGAAGGACATCAGCTTGAACGCGCTGTTCGTGGGCGTGACTTTTGATGTGGATGACCTGGTGGGGCGGCCGGTCCAGATTGATGCCGGCGCGCCGGTGATCTTTCCGGCCGAGCGTGGTGAAACGCAGCTGCTGACGAGGACGGCCAAGAAGGTCACGTTTGATACGGCGAAGGGCACGCTCGCGTTGGCTTTTGCCGAGCCCATAAGCGTGATGCTGCAGGACGATCGCCTATGGGGGCCGTCGGCCACGTTGCGCATCGGCTTGAATCAAGAGCCCGCAGCGGTGTGGGCGGGCGGCAAGACCCTGCGCGTTGCCATGACGCTGACGGCGCCGTTGCCGATTGTCTGCAAGCGGCCGGGCGCGGTGGTGCTCACAGCCAATGACGATTGGCTGCCCCTGCAGGCGTCGCTGGGCGTGGAGCCGGGCTCGGCGGTGGATTTTTCGGTGTTCGGGCTGGCTGACGGCCCTGCCGGCAAATACGGCAAGGTCGTGCGTAATGGCCGGCATTTTGAGTTCGAGAAACAGCCGGGCAAGGCCCAGCGTTTTTATGGCGTCAACCTGTGCTTCATGGCGCAGTATCTGGAGGACGACCAGGCCGTTGAGCTCGCTGAACGACTGTATCGCCTCGGTTACAACACCGTGCGCTTCCATCACCACGAGTCCAATCTGCAGGACCGCAACCAGGGCGATTCGGTCAGCATCAACCCCGTGCGTCAGGCGCAATTCGATCGGCTCTTTGCCGAGCTGAAGAAGCGCGGCATCTACATGACTACGGACACTTTCGTGTCGCGAAGAGTCTTCGCCAAGGAAATCTGGCCTGACGCGACGGGCGACGTGAGCATGAATGACATGAAGATGCTCCTGCCGGTCAATGACGCGGCCTATGCCAACTGGGCGGCATTCACGCGCAATTTCCTCGGGCATGTCAATCCGCATACCGGCGTGACGCTGGCGCAGGACCCGGCGTTGGCGTGGATATCGCTGATCAACGAGGGGAACTTCGGCAATTTCATCGGCGGTTTGTCAGGGCGGGTCAAGGACGAGTGGTTACGCGCCTGGAATGACTGGCTTGGCAAGCGCTACGCGAGTGTCGCCGAACGTAATCAGGCGTGGGGGCGCGAGGCCGAGGCGGTACTGGCCGACTTGCCGGTGAGCGGGCGGGGGACAGTCGCCGAGCGGCGTGATTTTGACCGTTTCCAGCTCGACCTGGCCACGGCCATGTACCGCAAGATGACGGCGTTTTTGCGGGATGAACTCGGCAGTCAAGCGCTGTTCACAGACATGAACAGCTGGACGTCGCACGCGTGGACGCAGCTCTACCGCTCGGAATTCGACTACGTCGACGAGCATTTTTACGTGGACCACCCGGTATTTTTGCAGAAGTCGTGGCAGCTGCCATCGACCTGCGGCAACACCAGTCCGGTGAAGCGCGGTGAGCCCGGCGGCGGCCACACAGCGTACCTGCGACTGCTGGACCGGCCTTTCGCGATCTCCGAGTACAACTACTCGGGGCCGGGGCGCTATCGCGGCGTGGGCGGCATCCTGACGGGCTGCATGGCGGCGTTGCAGGACTGGGCGGCGATCTGGCGCTTCGCCTACAGCCACGGCGGCAACATGTTCAAAATGGGTTTTGCCGGCTATTTCGACATGGCGTCGGACCCGCTGAACCAGGCGGCCGAGCGCGCTACGCTATGCCTGTTCATGCGTGGCGACATGTCGCCGGCGAATCGGACGGTGGCCATATCGCTGGCCAAAGACCACTATGATGGCGACGACGTGCCGCCGGCGACCGGCGTGGTGCCCAGCTGGAGCAGCATGAACACCGTCGCCATCGTCGGCAGTCATGTCGGCCCGGCGGGCAGCGCGGCGCCAGCGGATGTGAGCGTCGCCTGGACGGACGCGGCGCCGAAAGCGCCCATAGCGCTGCCCAGTGGCAATCCCGGTGGTAGCGAAACGCGCGCGGCCCTGCAGAAGCTCTTCCGCGAGCGCGGCTGGCTGCCGGCCGAGAACAGCACGGATTTTGGCGCGCGCATCAGCCAGTCCACCAATGGCGAATTCACCATGAATGGCCGTGATGACATCATGGTGCTGGATACGCTGATGACGGCCGGCGGTTTTGCGCCGGCCGGCAAGCGCATCAACACGCGCGCTGTGGACATTACCATTCAAGACACCGACGCGACAGTGTGGGTGTCGAGTCTGGACAAGGAGCCCATCAGCCGTAGTCGCCGCATGCTGGTGACGCATCTCACCGACCTGCAGAACGAAGGGCGGCGCTTCGCCGAAGAAGAGCGGCGGACGGTGCTGTCGTGGGGCAAGATGCCCTACCTCGTGCGTGCCGGCCGCGCAGAACTGCTGGTCAAAATGAGCGA
>JAQWBY010000344.1 GCA_028706165.1 Lentisphaeria bacterium
CAGCGATGGCCACGACTGCATCGCGTTGGGCAATATCCCACTGCCAGCGGGTAACGACGGCGCCGTCGACACCAATACGCCCAGGCCGGCGCGGACAGCGCACCCGCAGGGTGAGCGTGCGTTCCGCTGCCATGCCGGCGAATTCGCCCTCGCGGGCGGCAATGGCGATTTCCGCGCCATCGGCACGACCATTGCAGCTCAGGCGCGTCTGCGCAAAATGGCCATGGCGGTAGTCGGTGCTTTGGCCGTCGTCCTCGTAGAGTGTGAAGGCCGACTCGCCCTCGCCGGGGAAGACCATCAGGCCGAGGTCCTTATGCCAGCCATTGTTGACCGACTGCTGCACAGGCCAGGTCGGGATGAGCGCGCCGGCTTTGACGTAGAGACAGCCGCCGCGATTGTCGGGATGCCGGGCCGGCAAGCGCTGCGGTCCGCGCAGCGTCGCGCCGGTCCAGAAGTCCACCCACAGCCCGGCGGGCAGCACCACCTCCTCGGCAAAAGCCGTGACCAGGAAGAAATCGCCGAGCATATACTGGGTGCGGACCTCGTCCATCGCGGGGTCATCGGGGCAGACCATGGCCATGGCACGCATCACCGGCCAGCCTGTCAGCGCAGCCTGGTAGGCCGACGAATACAGGTACGGCAGCAACGCGTAGCGCAGGCAAGCGTAGTCCTTGAACATGGCCTTGTCCGCAGTCGTCAGGAACCACGGCTGACGCCAGTACGCCCAGTTGTTCAGCTGTGCCCAAGTCTGCAGAAAACCGAAGTGAATGCCGTCGCGCGTGAAGACGTCCATATCGCAGGAGTGATTGGAATGACCGGAAAAACCCAGGTTCAGCATCGACAGCAGCGGCTTGGGACCGCCGCCGGTGTCCCCTGCCCATGATGCGACAAATTGCTGCACGCCGGCAAAACCGCTGGCCGAATACACCATCGCCCGCCGACCAGTGTGGACTTCCACACCGCGGGCCATCTGTTTGTCGTAGATCAGCGGATAGAGATTATGCATCTGCTCGTCGCTCATCCCGTTGCCCCAGTCGCGATCGGGATACTCCAGAACCTGCCGCCAGCCATCCAGCTTGAACGCCCGCGCGCCCTGGTCCATGAACTTCTTCAAATGCTCAATCCACGGCTCCAACTCGGCCGCGGGCACGGCCGTGGCCGGAACAGCCGCGCCATCCGTGCTCGCGTTGGCGTCGCCGGCCTTGGGCTGTTGGAAGTGCTCGTCCTTTTCGAAGTCGTCGTCATCGCCAGGCAGCGGCGCCAATTCGTCGGGTCGCAGGGGCGGCTGCACACCGGCAATGCACTGTTCTTCGTAGACGCTGAAATCGTAATCGGTGCAGAGCCACAGGCTGAGTTTGAAATCCTGGCGATCGAGCGCACCCATGACCGTGGACGGCCCTTTTGCCGCCCATTTGGGTATGGGAAAGCGCCCGGGATCCCAGGCTTTATCGGTGCTGTAGTCGTAGTGTTTGCTCATCCAGCCGGGTTCCAGCCCCAGCACATCGCAGGGAATGCCGTCGCGGCGGAAGGCCATGGCATCGTCCATCATGCGGAAATTATCCACGTGTTCATTGCAGACGTAGGTCAGCGCGTAGGCCCAGATGGGCAGCAGCGCCGGTCGGCCGCTGAGTTCGGTGTAGGTGTCCAGCAACGCGGCGTAGTCGGTGCCGGCGAAAAGATAGTAGTCGGTATTGGACTGCGGCGCAGTGAAGAGCAGCCGTTCCTGCTGTGTCTTGCCGGCATCGACCGCCTGGCGCCAGGTCGAGTTGATCATCAGCCCCCAACCGCAGCTGCTGAGCATGACCGGGATGGGTATGTAGCATTTGACATTTTCCACCCACAACGCGTAGGCGCTGCCGCGACGCATGATGTTCTCGCGGCTGGCGTCACCAAGGCCGTAGAGGCGCTCATCCGCGCGCAGATCAAAGCTGAGCGTGTAACCGCGGCCGACCTGCGGCGCGTCGCTCTGCGTGGTCAGCGTCGCCCCGCTGGCATCGCGGAAACTCACGCGGCCGTCGGCGAGGACGACAGCGAGTTCGCCGGCAGCGGTCCGCAACACCGCAGTACCGCCGTTGGCCTCCTCCGTGCACGAGAAGGGCACTGGGGCAAAATCGTCCTTGAGGATGCCGTAGCGGTTCAGCGCCGATTCCGTCCACCGGCCATTGACGCTGTAGCGCAGGCGAAACACAGTGGCTTTGAGGACATCAATCCGCAGCGCCAGGCCATTGCCCAGCGTGAAGACGCGGCTCTGCGGTCCGATGGGCCGTTCGTCCGGCAGCTGCGTGACGCGGCCGGCGCGCTTGTCTTTCGTCGTCATGTCGTTGTGTTCTCCCGGCGCGCATTCGGCGCCACTGTTGCATGAAGGTTCCTATGCCGACTGTGGCCGGCGGTCATTTTATTCCCCGTCGTCAATTCTCTCCAGTACGATGGCGACACGGCACGGCACGTAGACGCGCAGCCAGTGATCGCGGCAGTTGCCGTTGCGGACTTCGCAGGCGTCATGGCACTGGCCGGCTGTCAGACGCCCGTGACCACCAAAGGCCGCCGCATCGCTGTCCAGGACCTGCCGATAGCGGCCGGCTAAGCAGACAAAGCCATAGTCGGCCTGGGACTGCCATGGGTGGAAATTGAAGACGAAGATCAGACCGGCACGCTCGAAGACGATGATCTTGGCCAAGTCGTCCACCTTGAGCAGCTGCGGTGGGCAGGCGAAGAATTCCGGCCGACAGCCGCATACCGCCAGCATCGCCCGGTCGAATTCGCCCAGCCCGTGGAAGCGCAGCGACTGGTCATCGCGCAGGTGCCACTGCCGGCGAGCATAGTTGAAAGACCAGCCATTGCCATCGCGGGGAAAATCAATCCATTCGGGGTGGCCGAATTCATTGCCCATGAAGTTGAGGTAACCGTGCGCGGCGCTGGCGATGGTAACGAGTCGGGCCAGCTTGTGCAAGGCGCAGCCGCGGTCAACGCTGATGTCCTGCGAGCCGCAGTGCATGGCGTCGAACATGCTTTTGCCGATGAGTTTGAAGATAAAGCTCTGGCCGCCGACCAGCGCCTGGTCGTGGCATTCGAGGTAGCTGAGGGTGCGCTCGTCCTGCCGGCGATTGACCAGCTCATGCCACAGGCCATTCATGCTCCAATGCTCGTCAGGCTGATCGCTGAGCTTGAACCAGTAGTCAGTGACGCCCATGGCCAGGCGGTAGTCAAAACCGCAGCCGCCCTGCCCCACCGGCGCTGCCAGACCCGGCATGCCGCTGACGTCCTCGGCGATGGTCCACGCATCCGGCCGGATCTCGTGCACGAGCTCGTTGGCCAGCGCCAGGTAAGCGAATGCCTCCCAGTCGCTGTTGTCATCAAAATAGCTGCCATAGCCGCTGAAGCTGCGACCCAAACCGTGGTCGCGGTAGAGCATGCTGGTGACGCCGTCGAAGCGGAAACCGTCAACGTGGTATTCCTCCAGCCAGAAGCGGCAGTTGCCGAGCAGGAATCTGCAGACGTCATCCTTGCTGTAGTCGAAGCAGAGCGAATCCCAGGCGGGATGTTCACCACGCGGGCCGTCATGGAAGTACTGCCAGCGGCTGCCGTCCTGCCGACCAATGCCCTCGACTTCATTGCGCACGGCATGCGAATGAACCAGGTCCATGATCACCCGCAGACCGAGGCCGTGGGCAGTATCCACCAGCTCCTTGAACTCGTCCGGCGTGCCGAAAAGATCACACACCGCGTAAAAATTCGCTACGTGATAGCCGAAAGACCCGTAGTAGGGATGCTGCTGCACCGCCATGAGCTGCACGGTGTTGTAACCGGCCGCCACAATGCGCGGCAGCGTGGCCGCCGTAAATTCCTGGAAGCTGCCCATGCCGGCCCGCTCCTGCGCCATGCCCACGTGGGCCTCGTAGATCAGCGGCGCGGCATGGCGCGGCGAACGGTGCCGCCACGCGTAGGGCTCTGCCGGCGACCACACCTGGGCATTGAAAAGGACGTCCCCGCGTGACAAGTCGTTCGTGCTGCGAACCACCCGCCGCGCGCCCGCCGGTATGCGCAGCCCGCCGCCGCCCGGCCAGGTCACTGCCAGGCGATACTGATCGCCATGCGCCATGGCACCCAACGGGAATTCTCCGCACCAGTCGCCATTGGCCTCGCGTCGGAGCTGATAGGCCGGCGTGGCCGTCCAGCCATTGAAATCACCCACCAGCGCCACCGCCGTGGCATTGGGCAGCCACTCCCGAAAACGCCAGCCGGCGCCCTCGCGATGCAGCCCGTAGCGCTCAGGCCACGCAGCCGCGGCAGTCAGGCTGCCCCTGCTGCCACCGATCGACCGCCGCCGCGCGGCCACATAGTCGCGCCGCCGGGCTATCTCGCCCAG
>JAQWBY010000345.1 GCA_028706165.1 Lentisphaeria bacterium
GGTTTTTGCGAGGGGGAGGGAAATACCCTTCGCTTCGCTCGGGCCGCCGCGAAGCGGCCAGGGGCACGGGCACGTTTGGCTCCACCTGAAGCTCTACGGCTCAATCATCCATGACTCCTATGAAACCTGCTGCCGCAAAGGTCGGCGGAAATCATGGTCCTATTGCTGGACGGCGGCGGGCCGTGGGTTTCCGGCAAATTGTCCCAGCGAAGCGCCGGGGTGGTTACTCCTATGAAACACGCTGCCGCAAAGGTCGGCGGAAATCAAGGTCGGATGGTTGGGCGGCGACTGGCCGTGGGTTTCCTGCAAATTGTCCCAGCGAAGCGCCGGGGTGGTTACTGACCAGTTACGATGTCTTTATACGTGCGACATGCTCAGCGGCCTTCGGGGAATTTTGCCGGCGGGGCAGTCCGGCGCGTGTCGTACATGGTTTCGGCGACGGCGCGGTTGGCGTCGACGAAGTCCTGGTAAGGCGTGTCGGTGACATCGACCAGCCCGAATCCGTAGTTTTCGCCGTCCCAGCGACCGACCAGCGTCTGGTCCTTGAAGGCAAAATGGTGCAGGCCCACGAGCTGCGGATGGCGCAGGACGCTGGTGAAGAGCTCCCGCAGCGCGGTCTCGCGGTCGCCCGGCATGGCGCCGGCGATGGTCAGCCCGCCGAATGAGCCACGTTCTTCGGTGCCGACCGTGTTCTCCGTGATCATCACCGGGATGTCCCGCGGCAAGCCCCGCGGCCGAAAATGGTCGAAATGCAGAATGTACATATTGTAGGACACCACGTCGCAGTATTGCGCCGACAGCTCGTTGATGTACTCGCGGAAATAATCCGGACTCATCAGCCGTGATCCCAGATAGAGGTGATTCGGCGCCCCGCGCTTCACCGCGTCCCGCGACATTCGCAGGAAGCGCTCGGCGAAGGCCCGGCTGAACTGCGCCAGGTCGGCCAGCGCGGCCGCGGCCGTCGTCGGCGGCTGTTCAGCGGCAAGCCACTCGTCCCAGCCGCCGAAGCTTGTCGTCCACGCCGCATTGCAGGCCGCCACATCGGCGTATTTTGCCTGCAGCTGCCGCAGCAGCTCGCGTTTGGCCGGCTGGTCGGCCTTGGCCGCCAGCGCCTGCTCGCCAATGTGCGTCGCCGTCCCGAATTTGAGCTCGTTGCCGATGAAAAAGCCGACGCAGTACGGATCCTCCCGCGCAAAGGCAAACTCGTCGCCGAAGACATCGGCCATTCCCGCTGCAAATTCGTCGGCATAGACATCGATGATATCGCCGACCTTGGGGCATTTCGGCAGGGGCAGATTGAGCACGTAGGGCATTTTCTGCGCCTGGTACAACGCCGGCTCGCTCCAGTTGGCGACGGTATTGAAACCCCAGCTCTGCAGCCGGCGCAGCTGAAAATCATTCCAGGCCGCGGGTGAACCGTACTTGGCCAGCACGTTGTCGCCGTAAAAGTTGAAGGTCTTGCCGTCTGCCGGGCGCTGGCGCTGGAACAGCTTCGCCCGCTCGCCGTCATTGAGCCAGTACTCGTGCGCACGCAGTGCGTTGGTCCCCCGGGAGAAAAAGAGCCGCCCGTCCGGATCTACCAGGTACCACTTCCCGGCGTGCTTTTCCGTCCGAAAGAAGCCCGTCGCCTCAAGCTGCGGCCCCGCCGCCCAGCCGCCCCAGCGATTCCACGCCGACACGGGCTCGCGCAAGGCTGCGGCTTCGGCCTGATGACGCTGCTGCAGTTCGTCCAGCGTGCGCACTTTTGTCGGCCACTCGCCGTGCACATACTGGCCAAATTCGTCCACCAACGGGAAGAATGCCTCGGCGCTCTTCACTGCCGGGTTGATCACTCTCTCGCCATGCACCCGCAGATTGCGCAGACGGACCTTGATGTACACCGGAAAGGGTACGATGAACTGGATGGACGCCACCGCAGTGGTATTGCCATTGGTCCCGCCGGGAAAGCCGTCGGGCATGCGCCGGCCCTTGAACAGCGGATCAAAACCGTGATCGCCGCCATGCCGGAGGCGGAACGTAAAAGCCTTTGTCGCCCCGGGCGCCACACTGGCCACCCCGATATTGCAGGCGCTGCTCTCCAGATTGACCTGAATCATCGCACTGCTGTCCGGGCACATATTCTCCATCTCGAACGACAGATAGCGATAGGCGGAAAAATCCCACGTCGCGCCAGTCGCCGGCAGAAGTCGGATACTCGGCCAGGGCACCACGGTATCCAGGGTGATCACCGCGTCATTGACGCCCTCGGGGACCACCGTGGTCACCGTCGGATGCGTCATCTGCACGTCCGTGGTCTTCCAGAGAACAGGCTCGCCCAGGCACAGCTGACCCATGACCGCCAGGATCGACATCATCACCCATGAGCTTTTCATCGCCACTCCTTTCGCTCTACGCATTCGTTCTTGCCGACGCACGCAATGGACGGCAATGGCCCAGGGAGCTCACGCTCACCGGTGATTCTGGATCATCGCCTCGGCTAATTTCACGCCGTCAATCGCCGCCGACATAATGCCGCCCGCCGCGCCACCGCCCTCGCCGCCAATGTAGAGTTTGTCCATGCTGCTTTCAAGGCTGTCCGGCCGCCGCGTAAAGCGCAGCGGACTGGATACATGCGTCTCCACCCCGACCAGCACGCCCCGCGTGGCAAAGCCCCGCGCCTGCCGTTCGAAGTGCCGCAGCGCCAGCGCCAGGGCGTCGTAAGTCCGCGCCGGCAACAGAGTGTCCAGCCGCTGTGGCCGCAGCCCCAGCTGGTAGCTGCTGCCGGCCGGCAAACGGCCGCCGCGTCGCGCCAGAAAGTCCTCCGCGCGCTGCGCCGGGCAGTCGTAGTCACTGCCGCCGTCGACAAAGGCCCGTCGCTCCAGCTCGCCCAAAAACGCAAAGGCCGCCGCCGCCGTCGCAAACTCTTCGCCGGCAATGGTGGATACAATGGCCGAATTGGCAAAATGGCCATCGCGCGCGGCATTGCTCATGCCGTTGGTAGACAGGCGTTCGTGCTCGCAGACCGCCGGGATAATGATGCCGCCCGGACACATGCAGAAAGTCGTCGCCCCCGGCGCCGGCTCCGGTGGCCGCGATGAGTAGAGGTACTCCGCCGGCCCCAGCGCCGGCAGCGCTTCCGGCCGGCCGTAGCGCAACTCGTTGATGAAACTCTGCTCGTGCTCAATCCGGCAGCCGATCTGGAAGCCCTTCAATGTCGCGCTCACCCGCTTGCTCACAGCCAGAATGAAGTCCCGCGCGCTGTGCCCACAGGCAATCAAGGCCGCTGGCGCCGCCAAACGGCTGCCGTCGGCCAACAGCAGGTGCGAAAATGCCCGCCCGGACGCATCGGCAGCCACATCCGCCACCCGGCAGTCCCACGCAAAACGCCCGCCCAGCGCGCAGATTTCCTGCCGCAGCCCCGCGACAATCCCCGGCAGGCGATCCGACCCCACATGCGGATGGCTGTAGTACAGTATCGCCGGGTCGGCACCCGCCGCCACAAAGCTCTCCAACACATAACGGCTGCGGGGATCGCGCACCCGCGTGAATAGCTTGCCGTCCGACCAGGTGCCCGCGCCGCCTTCGCCATAGAGGTAGTTGCTGTCAGGGTTCACACTGCGTTCGGCCAGGAAGCGCTCGATGTCCAGCCGACGGCGCTCCACATCGCGTCCGCGGTCAAGCACCAGCGGTCGACAGCCCGCCCGTGCCAAAACCAGCGCCGCGAACAGGCCCGCGGGACCGGCACCGACCACCACTGGCTCGCGTAGCTCGCAACGCCCCGCCGGCGGGCTCCACGGCACGTCGTCCTCGGCGGCTGCCGCCAGATCCGCCCGCGGACGCGCGCCATCGCGCAGCTCCGCCATAACCTGATACAGCACCTTCACCAGTGGCTTCTGCCGCGCGTCAATGCTCCGCCGCAAAATCCGGTACGAGCGCAACTCGTCCGCAGTCACACCACAAGCCACCGATACCGCTTCGTGCAGCTCAGTGTCAATCGCCGCCGGCAACCTGCGGGCGTCAAGACTCAGATTTACCATCACGTGCATGGGCTGTCCGCTCATTCCGTCGCCAGCCCTTAGCCGCGCTTGCGTTTGGGCACGCCACGAGCCTTCACCAGCGCCAATTCCTTCTCAAACAGATGGCCGCGCTGACAGAGGTTTTCAATTTTCTCTTCGAGCTCCAGCCAGTTCTCTTCCGTCGGCTTGCTGTCGTAGTCCCAGTCGACCTCGCCCGCAGGCAAAAACTGCCATTTGATATTTTCGGCGTGGAAAGACACGCGCACTTCGCGCTTGCCGCCCTCCCACTTCTTATCGATCCAGCCAATGGGTCGACGCATAGTCATGCTCCTTCTTGCCACGCATGGCGTGGCAATATCTGCGGCCTCTG
>JAQWBY010000346.1 GCA_028706165.1 Lentisphaeria bacterium
GCTGTCGCGCAGGGCCCGGTAATGGGCTGACGCCTTGGCGTAGGCCGTCTGGGCGTTGAGTAAGTCTTCTTCGCTGCCGATGGCCTTTTGGCGCAGGCGTTCTTCGCGTTCGGCATTCAGCCGCAGCAGTTCCTGCTCGCAGTAGGCATCGACGAGCTGTGCCAGGCGCTCGCCCAGGTCGTCGGCGGAAAAGTCCGCCAGCGCCGCCAGCGCCGGCTTTTCAGCCAGGTAGGTCACCAGTCGTTGCGTGTTGCGCTGGACGAGTTCGGCGCGCTGGGCATGGCTGTCGGCCAGCGTCGCCTGCTGCAGCTTGCTGAGATAGTCAAGGCGCATATCCGCCAGTTCGCTGCTGCGGAGCAGCGCCAGGAGTTGTCCGGCCGCGACGCGGTCGCCTTCGCTGACCAGCATTTGGGCGACGACGCCCGCTACCGGCGTGGTGATTTGCGCCTGGTGCTCGCGATTGAGCACGATTTGACCGCGCAGGAGCTTCTCCTGCGCGATATCCCCGCCAGCTGCTACGGCCAGCTCAATGCCGGCATGACGACGTTCGGCCGCCGAGAGGGTCAGGCCGCCAGAAGCGTTGCCAGAGCCAGGACCGTGGTCATGCCCGGCGTGGGCGTTTTCCGCGTCTTCGGCGTGGTCATCGTGATCGTCGTTTTCCGCGTGGTCAGAATCGTCCTTTGCATGGTCGGCGTGGTCATGGTGGTCGGCGTTTGCCGGGGCCATCTTGGTGTCTTTTGCATGGTCGGCGTGGTCATCGTGGTCATCGTGGTCGGTGGTACAGTCTGGTCCATGTGCGTGTCCGGCGTTGTTATTGTCCAGTACTTGTTTGGCGCCAATGGTCGCGATGGCCGCGATGATTAGCAAGGCGATGACGATCTTGCCGGCGAGGCCTTTGCGGTGACCTTCGTGTGCTAAGTTCGGTTGGTTCTCGGTCATTGTCTTTTATCCTCAAATGAAGGTGATGACGTTTCAGTATTCAGTTGGCCGATGAGGCGCTTGATGCCGTTCAGGTGCTGATGCACTTCGGCGAGGGCATCGATGTATTCGATATTGAGCTCCTGCCAGGCCTGTTGGAGGCTCAACAGCGCCAGGTAGCTGCTGCGGCCCAGGCGATGGGACTCGCTGGCGTCAGTCAGTGCGCGCTGCGCATGGGGGAGCAACCCGTCACGAATAGCCGTTGCGGCCGCGACGGCTGTCTTGGCACTGAGCCACTCTTGTTCCAGTTCGGCCTGTAGTGCCAGCTGCGTGGCTGTGGCCTCGGCGCGTGCGCGAGCGACGCCGTGCAGAGCGGCTATGCGGTTGCCGCGGTTACGATCAAAAAGCGGCAGTGGCATGGACAGACCAAGCTTCGCCAGGTGTTCGCCGCTGCCGCGCTCGTAGCTGTAGCCGACGGACAGCGTCAGGTCTGGCATGGCAGCGCGATCTTCGCTGGCCAGCTCGGCGGCGGCCACGCGCTCGGCTTGCGCCGCGTGTTGCCAGGCGGCGCTGTCCGGCAGGCGCGCCAGGAGTTCTGCCATGGTCGGCAGTGGCGGCAATGCGCGCAGGTCGCCCGTGATGGGCCGGTTCCTGAACGCATTGGCCTGTGGCCCAAGCTGCGCCAGCAGGGCGGCACGACTGCGGGCGACGGCACTGGTCGCTCGGAGCACGGCCAATTCCTGTCGGGCCAGTTCCATCTCAGCTTGACTGAGTTCCTGCGGGGCATCTTTGCCGGTCTGGACTCTTTCAGCCACGCAGTTGCGCGCGCTACGGGCGCTGTTGGTGGCGGCGTGCAGGAACGCCAGTCGTTCCTGGGCTGCGAGCACGGCCAGGAAGTCCTCTCGCAGGGCGGCGAGCGCGTCCTGTTCGGCAATGCCGTTTTCCCAGCGCTGTTCTTCGGCCGTCATGGCTGCCAGGTGCTGACGGCGGCGGCGTTTGCCCCCAAGCTCAAAGGGCTGGTTGAGTTGAATCGCGTAAGTCGTTTCTGCCAGGCGATTGCCAGGGCCCTCGCTGGCGATGTCTTCCATCTCCACTTCCAGCTCGGGATTGGGTGGCGCGGCGGCTTGGTCGATTAGGCTCAGCGCTGCGGCGTAGCTGGCATTCCGGGCCGTGCTGGCCGGGTGCGTGGCAAGGACAAGTGCTTCAAGTTCAGCAAGGGTCACCGGCGTCTGTGGCGACGTCGGCGTATTGGCCGCGTGATCATCAGCGCGGGTGGTAGTGGCCAGAATCAGGCATAGAAATGCCTGAAGGCCCAAAAGGCTCGTTCGTGTCATGACAATCCTCTGTTTTTAGACGTTCGACAAATCGTGCCATGCTGGCCCCGCTGGGGCCCGTCGGGCATGACTCGAGTCTACAGCTAAAACAGGGATCATAGACGCAGGACAGTCGTCCTGATGCTCACTATATGCGGTGGCACGCAGGCGAGACGACGGTCCAGAGGAAGGAGAGAAGTACAGGGAGAGAAGACCGGCGGCTGATCAAGCGGGAGAAGATAAGCAATGGGCGCCTTGACGCCGGCATTGGCTTTCGCGAGACGGTGCCAGGTGGCGCGTTCGGCGGCGTCCAGGGGATAATCCGTGCAGTTTTCGGCTGCCAAACCCGGCTGGTCGTAGCTGGGTCCAGAGTGTTGCTGGAGTTCGCTGTGGCCGTGGCCGGGCTCGGCTTGCGGGAGGTGTTCGCTGCGGCCGTGGCAGTGGCCGGCGTTGGCGTTTTCCAAGGCGACGTGGCCGTCCGCGCCGACGCATACCACCATGGCAGCAGTGGTTGGCTGTGCGGCGGTCAGAGTGAGCAGCCAGATAAGGGCGAGAACGGTGGTGAGTGGACGGTGACGCATGCGGTGAATAGACAATGCTTGTACGTGCATGTTCCCCGTGCACGATCAGAAAATGCCGGCGAGCGGAAAATAGGCGTGGCTGTCGCTACGGCGTCAGGGGGATGTTTCGTTCGTAGGTGACGTTTATGGTGCCGATGGTGCCACGGCGTTCTTTTTTCATGTTGACGATGTCGTTGAGGCGTTTGCAGGCCGCGTCCATATTGGCGAGAGGGACGACGACTTCAGAGCCGGCGCGAAAGACGGTGCCGCCTGGGGTGGCGCGGAGAATGAGTCGGAAATGGCGCTGGCTGTAGTCGAGTTGGATGAGGGCGATATCGCAGTAGGCCATGTCGTCGTGAGTGGCGACGAAGCGCAGCAGTCGTAGGGCACCGAGGAGCATGAAGTCATCGGTGCGGGTTCCCTGTTCAAGCTTGCCGGGGTTGCGGATGCCGGTGATTTGCGGTAATGTCGCTGGCACGCCCTTGATGCCCTGGTAGGGGAGGATGAAGCCATTGCGGTCGATGAGTAGCGTCGGGATGCAACGCAGGGTCGCTTCTGGGGTGCATTCGCTGAACTGGATGTCGAGGGTGTCGGGTATCACCCGCCGCACTTCGGCGTTGTGGATGAGTGGCTCGGTGAGCAGGCGTTTGCGGATCTTGCCGATGTCGATGGCGAGGAGATTGCAGTGGCCGATATCCACGCCCATTTCGCTGAGAATGGTCAGCACGCGATCGCGGGAGTAATTCGCCGTCGGGGCGGTGGTGACGTGCAGGAGCGTGAAATGGGGGTTGTCGACGTAAAAATGGCGGCGGACGGCTTTGCCGGCAAAGACCAGGCCGGTGATGGCGATAGCGAAGAGCGTGAGACTGATGATGATGCGCACGGCGATGCGGGTCGAGCGGTTGTCTCTGGAGACATTGGCGGGTAATTTCTTTTTATCCCTGATTGGCATGATTTACCTTGCGGCTTTACGGCGTTTGCCGGCAGTGGCGGCGCTTTTCGTGGTAGTGGCCTTGCCGTCCTGTTCGGCGGGGGTGATTTCGGCAGCGAGGTCGTAGGTATCGGCGCCGGTGATGACGACGTCGGCGAAGCACGGCTGTTGGCATGGCTGGCCGGCGCGGGTTTTGACGGTGATGAGCTGATCGACGTCTGCCGCGTCGCCGGTGCTGCGGGCTTGCCAGTGCCGTTTATCCACGGGCTCTTCGAGGAGTACGCGGAGCTTTTTGCCGACCATGGCGGCATTCTTGCGTGCGGAGACGGCCTGCTGGGCGAGGAGGAGTTCTTCGCGGCGGGCCATGGCGACCTCTTCGGGCACAAGTCCCTCGCGGATAGCCATGGCGGGGGTATTTTCTTCGGGCGAGAAGGCGAAGGCGCCGAGGCGATCGAAACCGTAGGTTTTGACGAATTCGAGCAGTTCCTGGAAGTCCTGGTCGGTTTCGCCGGGGAAGCCGACCAGGAAGGTGGTGCGGACCGTGAGTTCGGGGTACTGGTCGTGGATTTTAGCCATCAGAGCGCGAGTTTGACTGCTGTCCATGCCGCGGCGCATAGCTTTGAGGATTGGGGTGC
>JAQWBY010000042.1 GCA_028706165.1 Lentisphaeria bacterium
AGCGCTTTCCCACTAATAGCCTTGTCCAAATGCTGAGGGCCACTATACTGGGAGTCCAGTGGCTCCACGATACAAAAAAAGCCTGCGCGGTTGGTGGACCGCGCAGGCTGATTTTGTTGGATGGTGGTGGACTCTACGCAAAACACAAGGTCCCTCTATAGCCACGGAACTCAGGCCGGATAATGCTGTGCTGAGGTCAAAATCCACGCCACCTAATGTCGACATCGCCAATGATGCTCACGTCTCGACACCATGCTTTCCACCGCAGACGCGACGTTGGCCTTCGAGATTAACCGTATCTACACGGAGACGCCTTTTTACGGCAGCAGGCGGATCACGGCTCAGCTCCAGCGCGAAGGCTAGATGGTTGCCATCATCGACTGGTACAGTCGCAAGGTGCTCGCCTACCGTTGCTCGAACACAATGAATGCCGACTTCTGCGTGGCGACTTGGGAGGATGCTTTCAGAGAGCACAGGAAGCCGGACCTCTTCAACACCGATCAAGGCAGCCAGTTCACCTCGGAAGCCTTCATTGCCGCCATGAAGGCGCGCAGTGTCGCCATCAGCATGGACAGCCGGGGGCGGGCCTTCGACAACATCTTCATCGAGCGCTTCTAGCGCAGTCTCAAGTATGAATGGCTGTACCTTCACTCGTTGACAACGTCTTCAGCATGAGGGCTAGCCTGTCTGCAATACATCGACTCAACCAACAACAAGCGGCCGCACCAGGCACTCGGCTACCGGACGCCGGTTGAATGGTACCATTCAATCCCAGCAGGTGTGGCTTCAATGTAGGGCTGCTCAGCCGCTCTCCTGCGGAGATGCCGTCTGCGGCTTCGCAACCAAATGCCTCCGTGAATACATGAACCCACTGATAATTCGTGACTTTTTGTCCTTAACTTGGGGGCCACTTCAAGTCCAGAAAATTCAAGGCCACCGAGATTGACGTCTGGATTCGACAGGGTAAGGTAGCGGAGAACTAGCAGGCGGGTTGACACGGCAGACAGCTGGCATTTAAAATCATGGAGGGACCATCATGTCAAGGATTGAGAACCATCGGTATAGCGTGGAAGAGGCGTTCCGCGAGTGCTTCTACATCGTCCCGGACTACCAGCGCGAGTATGTGTGGACCGAAAAAGAGGTGCTGCAGCTCCTTGACGATATCAACGAACAGATTGATGGCGGGGCAGATCGCGAGTATTTCATTGGAACCGTTATCGTGGCTGAGACCGGCACGAAGAACCATTTCGAGGTGATTGACGGTCAGCAGCGCCTGACGACCTTATTCCTACTTCTACTGGCTCTGCGGAACCGTTTTCGCGGCGAACCGCAATGCCAGACCATAGGGGGCCTGATTTCGACGAGTTATACGGCCAGCGATGGCAACACAAAAGAAAGTCTCAAGCTCGAGCCTCGGTACGAGAACGCCGGACAACTCATGGCGAAGATCGTCAAGATGGACTCCGATCCCGCGTCGACCCGCGCGAGTATTCAAGCAGAAGGGATTTCCTGTTTTGGCTCCCTGGAGAAAATCATCAACGCCTACGATACGCTTTATCGGTATCTCCAGAACAACTTCGAGGACGTTGCTGATCTCAAAAGATACTGGGGGTACTTGGCGAATAACGTTGTCTTTATCCAGATAGCTACCAATGTCAGCAGTGCCTTGAAGATCTTCGAAACCATCAATGAGCGGGGCATCGGCCTCAACCCGATGGACCTTCTGAAGAACCTCCTCTTCTCGCATGTGGAGACCAAGGAGTTCGACAGGCTCAAGAACGATTGGAAGAAGATTACGAATCCACTGGAGAAGGCGAAAGAGAGGCCGCTGCGGTTTCTACGTTATTTCCTGATGGCAAACTACAAGATCGATATCTTCCGCAGCGAGAAGGAGCGCCGAGACGCCGTCGTGCGCGAGAACGAGATATACGATTGGTTCATCAAGAAGGAGAACGCAGCGCTCTGCGAGTACCCGACTAGGCCGTTTGAGTTCGTGCGGAAGATTGTTCTGAACGTCGAGCTGTACCTTGGCTTTACGAATGGCCTGGGCAACGACAGACAGCCGAGTCTCGCGATGGATAATCTACAACGCCTGTGTGGTGAGGCTTTCAGTCTGCACTTTGTCCTTCTACTTGCCGCCAGCAATCTGCCGAAATCGCTGTTTGACCATTTTGTGGCTCAACTGGAGTCCTTCCTGTTCTACTACATCTTCACGAAGACGCCCACGAAAGAGCTGGAACGCAACTTCTCGGTCTGGGCTGACGAATTGCGCGCAATCTCAGCATCCACTAAACTATCGGAACAAATAGGCAGATTGAATACATTCATAGAAGAGAGGTTCAGCAAGAACATGACCGCCAAGGAGGTGGAACTTTTCGATGCCCTGAAACGGTACAACCTCAACTCAATGCAGCAGTACCGCACGCGTTACTTATTGGCCAAACTTACGCAACACGTGGACTTGGCCTATAGGGGGCTCCGGACACCGGGCTCCTTGGGTGAGTATATGGGGCTGGAGATCGAACACATCCTGCCGAACAACCCCGCGCAAGACCTGCGAGATGACTTTGCCAAGCGGAATCTGGAGGCGAGCTACGATGAGTACAAGGTCAAGCTCGGGAACCTGACGCTGCTTGAGAAGCCGATCAATATCGTGGCTGGTAACTCCTTCTTTGAGTTGAAGAAGGCCGCTTACCTTAACTGCAAGTATTACCTGACCAGCAGCATCGCCGGGCTCGCGACTGTCGGTAAGGACTCATCCATTACCAGGATCAATGAAAAGCTATCCTCTTTTGACGACTGGACAGGGGCGGATATCGACAAGCGACAGAACATGCTCATTACGCTGGCGAGTGACATCTGGAAGGTCAAGATGATGGAGGCTTCAGAGTGAATGACAATGCGGTCAAAATATAGCCACGCATGCGAAGGAGTCGCCGATGGGCGACGCAAAACTGTTTTGCCTGACCTGCGGCAAGGCTGAAGAGCTGACCGGAAGAGCAGTACGGCTAGAGAATAACCTCCGGAACCTCCATCGCGCGAACGAGGAGGAAGTCTAGGCATCGCAAAGCGAACCCGATTTTCAGTCGCAATACGGCATCGCCCGCAGGAAGCGCGGGAGACCCCGTTTCTGGCTGCGTATGCTGGCCGCAGCCGACATGACGCCATGCCTACCTGACCACCTCATTGAAGGATACAGCAGGTACATCGTAGCGCTTCAATTGAAATAGGCCCAGCGCCCATGTTGAAATAGGAGACCTGCTGGTCGCGCGACGAGGGGTATCCATAGATGGCGGCTCCAACTGCGGGCAAATCTGACTTACGTATTGATCAGACGCCCCGGTCCGTATAGTGTCATCCCCTATAGACATTCACGTTATGCCACTCCAGGAATTCCTGTGAAGGCCTGTGGCTCGCGTGCATCGGCAACCGGATACTACCGCCGTGATGGCGGTAATAGTCGCGGCCATTCTCAAATTCTTCCTTGATACGGCGACTGACTTCCACGTGCAAATCGGGTGTTATGGTCATGTAGCCCTGGTCAAACAGCGCGTGCAGATCGCGTCGCAGCAAAATGCCGTTGCTGATGAGATGCTGACCGTTTTCTGAGTACGGTTTGATGTGGGCCGCATCCAGGGCGGGTAGCGTCTTTTCCCCCGTGACCGCGCAGCGCCGCTCATAGGCGTCGGTGACCAGCACCCGGAACGAGCCCTGGCCAAGTCGTGGCAAAATGATCTGCGGATTGCCATAGTGGGCCTGGACATCGCTGTCCGCCACCGCCAAAGGCATCGCCGACTGCAACCGAGCCCACAAGGACAAACCCGGCTGCACGGACAAATCGTAACTGCGGCCCTGGACAATGTTCGCTTTCCAGTCCTCAGGCACCGGAATCCAAAACTCGGGTTTCAGGAAGAACGGCTGTTCAAGAATGATGCAGCCAATGGCGTAGTCGTTGCTACGATCTTCGGTCTGTCGACGATATTTTGCTACGCGCATGCGCATTTCGCTCAGACTGCGCGCGCCGTTGGCCGTCCCAAAGGATTCCCAGGCAAGGCTCAGCGGCAAAATACTTGAATGCGCGAACAATGCACCACCGACGATAAAATTATCCGGGTTGTGCAATTTGAAGAGAAACAGCTCGCCAGGTTTCAAGACTCGAAAATGCCTGTTGCCGCCGGGCTGCCAGAAGTTGATCTCGTCCAAAGCGGGTCTGCTGGCCAAAAACTCGAACCAATCGCGGTCAGTAATGCCAACATATGCTTTCATCTACTTCCCCTCCTCATCGACGTAAACCGTCGCTATGAAGTTACTTTCAAGGGGTAAAAAGCCGAAGCAACAATGGGTTCTCTGCTAGTATTAACTTGACGAGTTTATTCGCCCGGTGAATACAAAAAATAACCTGGACTATAACACAAATCCTGGCCGCTATACTCATGGTGGCATCGGTCAAGACCTTCTACGCCTATAGCCCTTCCCAATTCTTGGGGACCACTATAGCCTGAATCGCAATTTTGTCTGCCTGTTTTTCCCAGGCAACCTGCCCCTTCACCATCTCCGCCAGTTCCATTATCCCCGTCCGCTCTGGCGCAACGTAGCCCACTGGCAGCGGTTTGAAGTCCCAACCGATGAGACACCCGCGCGGCATGCGCCAGCGGAACGTCTAGGGGATCATTCAGCACTGACAGCATGAATGCCGATGGCGGAATCCGGTTCTTCATGGCGGTGAAGTGAGGGGGGTACAAAAATATCGTGCAAGGACTTACCACCCAAAGAATAATCTCTCCCATAGATTGAACTGTAGTGCGATTGTTGGGCTTGTAATGGATGCAGGCGAAGGCTATAATCGTCCTAGTCTTCAGTTGGATCGGTTTTGACCGACTGTTTCGGTACAAGCCTCCCGGTCTGGTTCCAATTACACAAAAGAAGGAGATCAGCATGGCAGGAAAATTTGAACTTAAAACAGCCGCCAATGGACAAGTCATGTTCAACCTGAAGGCAGGCAACAGTGAGATCATTCTTACCAGTGAACTCTATGCGGCAAAATCCGGTGCGTTGAACGGCATCGAATCAGTCAAGAAAAATTGCACTGCCGATGCCAACTTTGAACGCAAGAAGTCAGCCAAGGGGGATTTTTTCTTTGTACTGAAAGCCGGCAACGGCCAGACCATCGGGAAAAGTGAAATGTATTCCAGCGAAGCCGCGATGGAAAACGGGATTAAGTCCGTCATGAAAAATGGCGGAACCGACAAGGTGGATGACATCACCCAGACATCCTGAACCGGCTTTGGCATAAGCACTTTGCCAGGTTCATGTCGTTCAATCTGTTGTAAGTCATAAGACACAGCCATCCCTTTTAGAGGGATGGCTGTTTTGTTTCCGTATGCCGGAGATGCTTCAAATGACAAGCGGGCGAATTTTGAGCAGGTCGGAATCATGGAGGAAACAGCTTTTTAGAGCGCATCATCTCTGCGGCCTAACCTATGCGAAATTGCTGGACTATCACTGACCACTATACTCGGCGTGAACATCGGTCAAGGCCTTCTACGCGTATAGTCTTGTCCAATTTCTGGGGCCACTATAGCCTGAATCACAATTTTGTCTGCCTGTTTTTCCCAGGCAACCTGCCCCTTCACCCTCTCCGCCAAAACCACCAATCCCACGCGCGCCGGCGCAACGTAGCCCACTGGCAGCGGTTTGAAGTCCCAGCCGATGAACTGCCCACGCGGCATGTGCCAGCGGAACGTACGGGCCACTGCGCGGCACACAAGGTCCGATTTTGGTCGATCCACCAGGTCGCAGTCTGTAGCGCTTCAAATGAAATAGGACCAGTGGCTCATTTTGAATTAGGAGACCTCCTGGTCGCGCGGCGAGCGGCCAACAGAAAAGTCGAAGTTGCTGTCCTCTACTTGCGTGTTTGTATGCTCCTTCGCGTCGCCATTGTCATTCATTCCACGTTTCGGCGCCCAGCGGCAGATGATTGAGTTCGGCGCGCGCCTCGCGCCAGGCCGGGCAGTGCTTGGAGAGGATGGCGACGAAGCGCGCGCTGTGGGTCGGTTCGAGCAAGTGCACCAGTTCGTGCACCAGAACGTACTCGATCAAGTCCTTGGGCTTTTTGACCAACTCGGTGTTCAGTCTAATGTGGCCCGCCTCGTGGTTGCAGCTGCCCCACTTGGTCTTCATGCGCTGAAGAAAATAGGCATTGACCTTCACGCCGATCTTCGGCGCCCAGCGCGTGAGCAGCGACGGAATGAACTCGTGCAACAGCTCCTTATGCCAGTCGTGCATGATCCGGGCGCGTTTGGCCCGATCCGTGCCAGGGCGGACGCTCAGGGTAATGCGCTTGTGGTCCACCGTTACGGTGGGCCTGGCGTCGCGTTCCACCACGGTCAGCAGATGCCGGCGGCCCCAGAGATAGTGGCTTTCGCGTTCAACAAATTGGCGCGGCGTTTCCCGCGCCTGGCCGCGCAATCGCGTCTGCTGTTCGCGAATCCAGCCGAGCTTGCTGATGGCGTAGGCGCGAGCGACCTCGGGCCGCGTCCCGGCCGGCGCTGACATGGTTACCCGCCCATCCGGCGGATGCACGGACAGATGCACATTCTTGATCGCTTTCCGGGTCAGTGCGATCACGATATCGCCCAGTTCAATCCGCTCAGTCATAGGGAGTACCCCGACTGATTTTTCACGATTTCGAACACGGCGTAGGTCGCTTTCGAATCGCGGTCGAGGTTTTCATAGAGGGCGTTGAGCACCTGTTTTTCTCTGGTGTCATCGCCCTTCCAGCCCGCCGGGGCCTTTTCGCGCATCGTGCGGTCGATCGCCAGCGCGAGTTTGGCCCGGCCCTCGGCGTCAGCCGGGCACTGGAAGCGGTCAGCCGGAATAGTGTCGAGATTGTTGTAGAGGTGTATGGCCTCCAGATTGCCATTGAGAGCACTGGGGTGGCCGCTGGTCATGGCCTTTCCCGCCACCTGATGAACCAGCGCCTCGGCCTTCTGCAGGAATTCCTCGTAGGACTCGGTGATGGTCCGCTTCAGCGCAATGAGGTCATCCAGCAGGCGCGACATCTCCTCGTAGAATTTCGGGTCGGTGAGCTGATCGCGGATGATCGTCTTGCGCACGTTATTGATGATGCCCTCGGCAATGGCGTTTTTGGACAGCTTGCCCTTGTTGTTGAGCATCTTGGCGATGGCGTCGTGAATGCCCGTCGCGATGATCAGCTGCACCAGCGAGTAATCCTCCAGCGAGCCCAGCGAATCGGCGGGATCGGCCTGGATGTAGGTGTTGATCAGGTGCCGCATATCCGCCTCGTAGGGCTTGATGTCCAGCTCTTCGCCGGAATGCTTCTTGATGGCCGTGCGAATATCGCAGAAAGACTCGATCTCCTGGTTGATCGCCGTGACCTCGCTGTCGCTGTAGCCCGCCTCCGGCAAGTCCTGCGATATTGCGGCGTAGGCCCGCACGAAAGTCGCCACGGCCTTGTAGAACGATATCCGCAGCGCCTCCGTCTCGCCGAGCGCCAGGGGATTGGCGGCATCGCCGCAGAAGGTATGCAGGTACTGCTCCACCTGTCGGGGCTGCGGCACTGGCTCGCACAGATATTTGAGCGCCTCGCGGGCCGCATCGAGCTTCTTGCGGCCTTCCTCGAGCCAGTTCTTGAGCTTGACGTTGTTCTCGTCGCCGCCGTCGTCCTGGTCCAGCTCGTCGGAGCTGTACACGGCCAGGGCCTCCTGCACATCCCGGAACAGCTCCTTGTAGTCCACGATGTGGCCGTAGTCCTTGTCGTCGCCGTCAAGGCGGTTGGTGCGGCAGATGGCCTGGAAGAGACTGTGGTCGTGCAGCTCGTTGTCCAGATAGACATAGGTGCAGGACGGCGCGTCGAAGCCCGTGAGCAGCTTGCCGACCACGATCAGCAGCTTGCAGTTGGCGGGCTCGTCGATGAAGCGCCGCTTCATCTCCTCCTCGTACTTCATGGTCGTCTGGCCGTCCTTGAGCACGTGGTTCTTGTAGGTGTCGTACTTGTAGCGCTCGTCGCTGTGGGCGGGCTCCTTCGAGATCGCGGCCGCCTGCGGCTCAAACGACGTGATGATGCCGCAGTACGGCCCGAAAGGCGTGTTCTGGAACAGCCGGAAGTAATGACAGGCGTCATAGATGGACGCCGCCACCAGCATGGCCGTGCCGCGATCATTGTTCAGGCGGGGCTTGAGGCTGAAGTCCTCAATGATATTGGCGATGATGCGCTGCTTGCGCTCGCCGGCGCTCATCAGCTCCTCCATCGTCGCCCAGCGCTTGCGCAGCAGCGCCTTCTGGAAGTTGTTCAGATTTTTGGTCTTCTGCTCAAACCACTCGTCGATCTTCTTCTGGGACGTCAGGCGCTGCGGCACGTCGCGCGCCTCGTATTTGAGGTCCAGTACCACCTTGTCGGCCACAGCCTGGTGGAATTTGTAGGTGTGGATGTAGGTGCCGAAGACCTCTCGCGTCGTCTTTCTGTCCCGCTTCAGCAGCGGCGTGCCGGTGAAGCCGACGAAGATCGCGTGCGGCAGCCAGCGCTTCATCTGGCGGTTCATGTCGCCGCCCTGGGTGCGGTGGCACTCGTCCACAAACACATAGAAATGCCCATGCACGGGCGGCGGCGGCCCTTTCAGGTCCGCCGTGTCGAATTTGTGGATCAGCGCGCAGAGCAGCCGCGGCATGGTCGCGCCGAGTTTCTCGACGAACTGCTGCCGCGAGGTGATGCGTGGCGCCGGCGCGTCCTCGCCGATGACGCCCGCGTTGCGCATGACGCCCTCGATCTGCTTGTCCAGCTCATCGCGGTCGGTGATGACCAGCACGCGGCCATGGGGATCGTGCTCCAGCAGCCACTTGGCCAGCAGCACCATCAGGATGCTCTTGCCGCTGCCCTGGGTGTGCCAGATGACGCCGCCTTCGCGACGCCGGGCGATGCGCTCCTGCGCGGCCTTGATGCCGAAATACTGATGCGGCCGGGGTACTTTCTTCTTGCCGGCATCGAAGATGACAAAATTCCGGATGAGGTCCAGCAGCCGTTCTTTGCGGCACATCTGGACCAGCGGCTTGTCCAGCAGCGTGCCCGGCGCCAGCGCCGTGCCGCCGTCCTCGTCCTTCCACTGCACGAAGAAGCTCTCGGGCGTGCCGGTGGTGCCGTAGCGCAGGCCCTGCGCGTCGCTGCCCGCGAACAGCAGCTGCGCGGTCGCGAAGAAGCTCTTGTTGAAGATCTCCTCCTGGTTGGTGATGAGCTGCCGAACGCCGTCGGCCACGTCCACCGAGCTGCGCTTGAGCTCCATTATTGCCACGGCGATGCCATTGAGGTACAGCACGATGTCCGGCCGGCGCTCGTAGCCGCCTTTGAGCGTTACCTCCTCCGCCAGCGCAAAGTCGTTCTTCTCCGGATGCTCCCAGTCGATCAGCTGCACGTCGTCATGCGGTCGGCCGGCCGCCACCTGCACCTTCACCGGATAACGCAGCAGATTGTAGGTGCGCATATTGGCCTGATACAGGGTCACGCCCGTGGTGTCAACCGCCGTCAGCAATTTCTGCAACGCCGCCGAGATCTGCGCCGCCGAATAACCTCGCGACAGCAAATTCGCCCGCAGGATGTCGACCTCAACCGGACGGTTCTCCGCGCGCTGCTGCCAGTCACCCAGGTAGCGATAGCCGAGACAGCCCGGACGCGACGCGTCCGTGAACAACGCAATGACCCGATTCTGGGTCACGCGCTCAGGACGAGGTGGTGATGGCATATGAACTCCTTTGGCAGCTGCTTCAGCACCTGCTGTCGCCGCTCTGGCCTGATGCCAATGCGACTTCGCCTTTGGTCGTCAGACGATATTTTTGCATCCGGCTGTTCGGCTTGTCTGGAAGGGTGTATTCCATGCTTTGCTCGGCTAACAAAAGCCGAATAACCTTGCCTATACCATAGGTCCCATTCGTCCCCTTTGTCCCATTTCACCGCCTTAAACTTATACCAGCCTGGTTTTTCCCGTTAGCAGCTCCTGCATCATCGCCTGTTTGATATCGGCGGTCTTCGCCCGCCGACGCTCAAGCGCCTCGATCTCCGCATCCATGTCCGATAACACCGACGCAATAGCGGTCTGCTCCGGGACAATAGGAATATGCAAGGGTAGTCCCTTGAGTTCGTTAAGTGATATTCCTTTGACTGTGCTTCCACTACCAAGGTCATCAATCATCTGCCCGAAGTGCTCGAACCAGTAACCCATGAACCGAACGATGGCCCCCCGGCGAAAGAATAATGCTTTCAAATCTTGATTAATGGCCACATCAACGCCGTACACAACCGCTTTTCCGAGAGCCATTCGCGTTGAAGTGATAAGCGTACCAGCAGGGATCAAATTTGATGCACTATTCTGAAGGCCAACCCATGTGATACTTTCTTGTGTATGGGACGGGTTGAAAGTCGAAAAATCTTTAACCGTCACCCATGGAATTTCGTTTCCCCAAAAAGCTGAATTACTGCGACTTGGCGTACCACCGCCGACAATTTTCTCAACCACATCCCCCAGCCTTTTAGTCTTCCACTCTCCCTGGAATCCTGGGAGGCGGGTTTGGCCGGTGAGGAGTTGTTGCATGGCGGCCTGTTTGAGGTCGCGTTTTTTGGCGATGAGGCGGTCCAGCCCCTCCAGCAGCGCATCCACATCGCTCAACGCTCCCGCGATGGCGCGTTGCTCTGGGAGAGGGGGGCATTGGAGATGAAGACCAGCAAGCGTTCCTTGATTCAAGTTGATCATAGTCGAACCAACTGAGGATTCTTCTATAGCACCTACTACTCTTGGACTCGCCAGAACTCGCTGAACGAAAGCCGGGAACAAGCTTTGACCACATCGTATAATTATGGACCCCGTGCCACACAGCCAGCCGGCTTCGTGGCCATGAACTACGGCACACCTCCCCATCTCTCCTCGCCGCCCCATCACAATATCTCCAGCTTTTAATTGGAATACAGCTAGGCGGTGTGCAGAGCCTTGTGTGATAGTCATTGATCTGCTAGGAAATATGTTCCCGTCAATAATGTGCATTGGGTTGATGACGGGCACACCATCATTCGTGTAGTCCGAACAATGCAAAGCACTTCCGAACGGCCCGGTACGAAACGAACTGTGTTCCCCCAGCGTCTTGACCTCCCAGTCTTCTGGGATGACGCCGACTTCCGTCATCTTATATCCATTTGGATTATCAGTCATAGTCGGCCTCCATGAGGAATGTGCAAAATTTGCACATACTGGTATTCGCACATTTCCCTTTCATTGCTGGCGTTCCGGATATGCCAGGGGGTGTATGAGCGGACGCCTCCCTGCCCCATGTGTTCCAAAATGGAACGTACTGATTCTTGAGCCAACTCACCGGTCTTGAAGATGTTCGCCAGGTGTTTGGTGACGGCTGGGCGTTTGACGTCGAAAACTTGCGCCATCTGTTCCTGGGTCAGCCAGACGGTATCCCGCTCCAGTCGCGTCGGCACCGTCACTTCGCCGTCCGGCGAGGTGAAGAGCACGAGCGGATAGTCGGTCGCTTGTTCGGAAAGATGGTTCTTGGTCATATTTTGAACCCCATCCTTTCAAGATGTCCGGCGACCCTTGCTTCCAGGCCGGCGACACTGGCGGCGAGTTGCGGGAGCGGCGTGGCATAGGGTTTGGCTTTCATGGCTGACCTCCCTGTTCCGGCAGCTGTTTTAGCATGCGGTCAAAATCAGACTCGAACAGCTTGTCTTGCTCAATGATGCCGATAGCCCACTGGCGGAACTGGGTGGCGCGGGCGGAGTTCACGCGAAAGCCGACGGCGATGATGGCGTCAAGATTGTAGTGGGCGACATCACGGGCTACTTCGTGGCGGCCTTCCATCTGAACTGTCCGGAAAATCCGGATAATTGCCGATTCCGTCAGTTCCCCCCCGGCAAAGATATTATGCAGGTGTTCGCTCACGGTGCGGACATCCACCTCGAAGAGTATGCCGATGAGTTTTTGGGTCAGCCAGACCGTTTCGTCTTCCACGCGGACTTCAATGCCCTTTTCCCCCGCTTGCAGGGTGAAGACGAGAAATTCGGCGGTGCTGTTGCGAATCAGAACTTTGTTCGACTTGCTCATAGCCTGCCACCATCCAATCCCCTTGGCGAGTTCATGAATTTACCCTCATGTTCTTGAGATGCCCGGCGACGCTGGCGGCGAGTTGCGGGGGCGGCGTGGCGCTGCGGGGAGGATTTTTCGTGGTGGACCCCATCATGGCATTTCCTCCCGGTTCGCCGTATCGCCGCGTGGGAGCACTTGCCATTGGCCTTTCTTAGTCGGGCCGACATGTCGGATAAGGCCGCGTCTCGTCAGCAGGGCGAGATGATATTTTACGCCGCCATCGCTCAGCCCCGTGCGCGCAGCCAACTCCCGACGGGTCATGCCAGGTGCTTGGCGTAGCAAACGAAGAATTTTTTCTTGGGTAGTTTCTTGGGTAGTTTCTTGGGTAGTTTCTTGGGTAGTGTTCGGGGCATTTTCCTGGCTTGTCAAGGTTGTGGGCATTTTGGCCTTAAAGATGACCATCAGTCCAGTGGGCTCAAAGCGGAAGACTGGGAAATCGGTGTTGTTTTCCGCGCAGGCGCGTCGTACTTTTTCAATACCTCGGCCCCATGACTCAATTTGGCCGGTGCGGAAGAAAGCTCCGGCGATGAGCGGATTATGCGGTTTGGAGGCATGGCTGGTGAGCAGGTGCTCCACGGTCCAGCCTGCAGGCAACAGGCCGTCATTGGCGATCCACAGTTGGTCCTCGTAGACGCGGATTTGGATGGGTGCGCCACTGCCATAATCGCGATGCACCAAGGCATTGAGAATCAGTTCGCGCAGGGCTTCAGGGGGAAACAGATATCGTTCTATTCGAGTAAGGCCCTCATAGCGAATATAGGCTTTCATGTACTTGGTCAGGAGCAGGTCGAGGGTTTGGCGCGCCTGTTCGAAAAGGTTGCCATGCACTTCGTCCTGATAGACCAGATCAGCGTCGTTCTTAAAAAATCCAATTTTCACATAGGATCCAGGGACGAATCGTTCGGGCTTTTCATGAAAGAGCAGCACTGCCGCCCTGCGCAGGAGACCGTCTTCCACTAGGTTCAGGTTGTCAAGAATCCGGCGTGGGCTATCTTTGAGAATTGTTGCGTCCATGCGACCGCTATTCTGCGCGGCTAACTTGAATTGTTTGAACGCGGCGCGGTCCAAATTCTTTTCGGTCACGTAGGGCACGGGCACGCTGTCCCAATGCCGTCCTTGCTTGCGGAGCAGAAAAGTCTCCAATGCTGCACCCTTGAGCTGCTGTTTGGTGCTGCCACTGCGGTAATGAAACTCCCCCTTATAGCTGATCGGGCTGGGATAGGGGGCAACCTGAATTTCGATGAGGTCCTTACCATTCTCCTGCCGCAAGCGGACGTCAGCCATGATGCCAAGCACATCGCGGATTTTGTTCGGCAGGACTTCCAGCAACTTGGCAGCTTCGGGCGTGCCGACGCAGGCGCCGTTGTCATCCTTGCCGATGAGCAGTATGCCGCCTTCGGCATTGGCAAACCCGCAGAGCCATTTTAAGTATTCGTCATGCCAGACTTCCTTGAATTCGACGACTTGTGATTCTCTCATGGCAGCACCCCCATGTTCTTGAGATGCCCGGCGACCTTTGCTTCCAGTTCGGCGACGCTGGCGGCGAGTTGCGGGAGCGGCGTGTCGTAACGTTCGGCGAGCTGGCGGATGCGGCTGGCGAGGGACTGCGACACGTGGTCGAGTTCATTCTGCACGCCGGCGGCCAGAGCGGGCAGCCACTTGTCGTCCACCACCAGGGCTTTGATGTCGTCGACGCTGAGTTGCGCGTATTGGCCGTAGGCGTGCTGGTCGAGTGCGGCGTCAGCGTCCTTGACCTTGCTTTTCAGTTCGCTTTGCTGCTGGTCAAGCCGGGACCACTCACGCAGGACCTGGGCTTCGTCGGCATAATCGGGATCGTTTTTGATTTCCTTGAGGCGCCTGTTGACCTCGGCCTTGTTGAGTTTTTCCAGTTCAGCGAAGGCGCCGTCTTCGCCGCCGTGTTCCTCTTCCAGATCGCCGAGGGCGGCGGTGACGGCGTCCAGCTCGGCCTGGAGTGCGTCCAGGGCGGCCTGTTCGCCGGCGAAGTAGCGGGCGACGACGATTGCCTTGGGGATCAGGTCGCAGGTCCAGCCCTTGTCCTTCAGCTCGCCTTTTTTCTTGCCGGTCTTGGCTTCTTCCAGCACGCGGCGGGTTTCGGCGACCCAGCCATCGGCGGCGATGAGATAGCAGTCGTCCTGCATGGTGTCGGCCCAGTAGTCCATCAGGTGCTGATAGAGATCGTAGGCATCCAGCAGCGGCGCCGCGCGGAAGGCGGCCAGCAGATCGTTGCCAAGGACGGCGATGAGCTCCTTGGGCTTGTCGTCCTTGCCAAAGCCTTTGAGCTGCGGGATGGCCCTGGCCTGCCACGCCGCGAAGATGGCATTGACGGTGGCCTTGAAGGCGTCGAACTCGGCATGCCCGAAGATGGCGGCACGCGCCTCGGCAATGGGCAGCCGCAGCTGGCAATAGCCGGGACGGCCGGCCGCCGTAAACAGGGTCGCGCGCACGCCTGGAAGGACCTGCCAGTAGGCGTCGAGGGCGTCAATATCGCGCTCGGGGATGCCGCCGCGCAGATGGGCGGCGATGTCCTGGATGTCCTCGGGCTCGGTGCTGTCGATGTAGCGCGGCAGATTGAGGTTGTAGTCGTTCTTCGGATCGGCGATTTCCTCCAGGGGCACCATGCGGGCGTAGCGCGGGGTGTCGGCCAGGCGTGTGAAGGTATCGACGATGCGGTGGATGTCCTGCTCGCGCAGGCGGTTTTTGTTGCCGTCCTTGAGAAAGCCCTTGGCGGCGTCGATCATGAAGACGCCCTTGCGGGCATTGGCGTTCTCTTTGTCGAGGACGAGAATGCAGGCGGGTATGCCCGTGCCGTAAAACAGGTTGGCGGGCAAACCGATGATGCCCTTGAGGTAGCCCGAGAGGACGAGCTTTTTGCGGATGGCCGCTTCGGCATTGCCCCGGAACAGCACGCCGTGCGGCAGGATGCAGGCGGCCTTGCCCATACTTTTCATGGAGCGGATGATGTGGAGCAGATAGGCGTAGTCGCCTTGTTTGGCGGGCGGCTCGCCCCAGGCAAAGCGCTGATAGGGGTCGTTGCCCGGCGTCAAGCCGCTGGACCAGGTCTTGTCGGAAAATGGCGGATTGGCCACCACGTAGTCGTAGGTGCGCAGCTGCTCGCCGTCCTTGAATTTAGGCGCGGCCAGGGTGTTGCCGCTGAGGATGCTCGCGGTGGGGAAGTCGTGCAGGATCATGTTCATGCGGGCGAGGCCGGCGGTGGTCACGTCTTTCTCCTGGCCCTCCAGGGTGATGTGCCGGCCTGCCTCGGCCGCGACTTTCAGCAGCAGCGAGCCGGAGCCGCAGGTCGGGTCGTACGCCGTCGTGGCCGACACCGTATTCTTCGGCGAGATGCCAATGACCTTGGCAATGATGCGGCTGACTTCGGCCGGCGTGTAAAACTGGCCCTTGCTTTTGCCGCTCTCGGTGGCGAAATGCCGCATCAGGTACTCGTAGGCGTCGCCAAGGATGTCGTCGTGCTCAGCCAGGTTCTGGGAGAAGTCCAGCTCGGGTTTCTGGAAGATGCTAATCAGATTGGTCAGGCGATCCACCATCGCCTTGCCCTCGCCGAGCTTGTTCGGGTCATTGAAGTCCGGAAAATCACTGCGGGCCAGCCGGGAATTGTTGTCAATCAGCGGCTGGATGATCTGGGTGTTGATCCGGTCACCGATATCGCTCTGGCCCTTGAGCCGGACCATGTCGGCAAAGCTCGCGCCCTTGGGAATGCACACTGGCGGTTCGAGCGCGTCGGAGTTCGCGTATTTGTCGGAGATGTACTTGATGAACAGCATGAACAGGACGTAGTCCTTGTACTGACTGGCGTCCATCCCACCGCGTAATTCATCGCACGACGCCCACAAGGAGCTGTAAAGCTGTGATTTCTTCAAAGCCATGACGTCACGAGTCCCTATCGCTGAAGTGGCTCAGGCAGGAAGGTGCCCGAGCCGAGATTGTTTTTGTATGGCATGATGGCCAAGGTGCCACTCGCAATGGTAGCAGTACGGCCGCGCCAGGACCGTATGCGCGAAACCCCTGGCACGGTTGCGGGCCACAAACCGCCCGCCACCACTCCACGGCGACGGCCAAGGACCGCCGGCATGCCGACTTGATCGCCATCCCATGGCCATTGCATCCCCCAAATCAGGCATTGTCTTCTCCAGATGCGTCCGCAGCACGCACCACGGAGTTCCCCCCACTCGGCGGAATCACACTTCGCGGCCTGACAGCGCCCTGCCTCACACACGACATCGTCATTGCCCGAGCGCAGCAGCAGCCGAGACGCGGCAACGTGGCCGAGGCACCTTGTAACGGCCATAAAAAGTAGCGTCATCACACCGTTTTGCCAGTTGCTGCCGCCAGCGAAATGAACGCGCTAGGCGGGCCACCTGACTTGACCACGAACCTCCCCCCTCCCCCCAGCTCCGGCAACGGCCCGCACCGTCGTCGGGGCTTTTTTTGTGCCTGCGGCAATAAAAAAATGACCAAAAGTGGTTCACTCGCCTCTTTTTTTTTGAATATAGCCAGTGCCGGGTGCGGTGTGGCTTACTGGCGCGGCGTCTGGCGGCGGGCTGCTCGTGAAGGCGCGTCCCTCCAGGCGCCGCCAGGGATTGCCCAGGCCTGTTCCGGCAGGCGGCGCATGCTGTACACCCATGCTCGCCGACGGCTTCCGTCGGGCAGCTGGACGTCGATCATGCTCCGATCGTAGAATCCGGGGTAGCCTTCGAGGCGGTCCATGGCGGCCAGGGTGGCCGCGGTGACCTCCAGAAGTTCTCCCTTGACCCGCGTGTCGCCCTCGGGCACGAAGGCTGGGAAACCCCAGTTGGTATCGTAGAGTGTGCCGGTGATGACGCACGGCTCGCGGCAGAGGGCATCGGCGGCAACATGGGCATTGGGTTCGCCAGTCATCAGCGTGCCATAGACCACGACAAGGACATTCTGCATGGTGTGCGTTCCTCCATTCATGTCATCTGCTGCCAATGGATTTGGCCGCCACCTGGGCTTTTCCTCTTCGCCGGCGACTGAACACGTCCGGCAGACCATGGTTTTGTGCTCCCTCGGCGCAGAGCCGGCGGTAGTCTGCGGGATAGGTCAAGCCCTGTCGCCGCACTTTGGTCTCTTTGGTCATTTCGTAGACTAGGGCCTTAGCGAGCGTGTTGCCGAACTCCACCTGCACCCAATGGCGCCGGTAGATAGTCGGGTGGCCCTCAAAGCGGTCAAGGCGGGCAAGGTGCTCCGGCCCGATGAGGTACACGACGCCATATACGACCGCTCCCGGCGCGTAGTCGATGTCGGCGTAGTACCTCTCGACCAGGCGGTAGTCGCGCAGTACGGCCGGCCCCAAGTCCGGAGCGTCCGGGATGCGCTCCAGCGCGCGTGACGTCGCCTGGTTCGATCCGTAGGCAAAGTAGAACACGGCCGGGCTTGATAGCCCGTCCTGACGATCATTTATCATAGGTGTCTTGCTCATGGTCCTCCATGTCCTTGTCAATCACCGTGTCATCCTCGTCGCCCTCCCGGACGGCGAAGCCCGCGGCCTCCAGGGCCGCCAGGAAGGCCTCGGCCGCCGCAGACGGGTCGAGAGCGGGCAGCGGGGGCGTTTCGCGGCCAATGGCGGCCAGCGTGCGCCGCATGAAGTCCAGCGGCTCAAGGTGGGCGTTGAAGGGATTGCGCTTCATGGCCTCGACGACGGCCAGGGCCGAGTCGCCGGAGAACAGCTCGCCGGTGCAGGCGACCGGCTGGCCCTCGTAGTCGGTGTCGTGGATTCGGATTTTCATGGGTCGTGCCTTTCGTTGGGGTTGTGGGCGGCCGGCTCGCGTGCCGACCGCCCAGGGTCCTTAGCGGCCTTCGGGGCGGCCGCTTTTCCAGGCGGCGCTGCCCGGCAGGTTCTTGAGGAGGTGCATCCGCGCGTTCTTGAACTCCTCGCCGTTCATGCCGAGGTTGATCAGCAGGACGCGGAAGTCGTACTTGGCGCTGGCCTCGCTGTAC
>JAQWBY010000043.1:0-3868 GCA_028706165.1 Lentisphaeria bacterium
TTGCCGGCCGCAAGCGGCCGGCCACGGGACGGCCGGGGGCGCGGGTTGCAGGGAGCAGGGGCCTTCTTGGCGGCCGCAAGCGGCCGCCCACGGGACGGCCGGGGAAGGAGTGCAGGGCTGAGGCGGCGGGGGGGATGCCGCCGCAAGCGGCCGGCCACGGGACGGCCGGGGGACGGCCGGGGGCGCGAGTTGCAGGGAGCAGGGGCCTTCTTGGCCGCCGCAAGCGGCCGGCCACGGGACGGCCGGGGGACGGCTGGGGGACGGCTGGGGGCGCGGGTTGCAGGTTGCAGGGGCCTTCTTGGCGGCCGCGACGATCTTCGTGGTGGAAAATTGGTGAAGGTGAGCAAAGCTGCGGTATATTCACCGTGTATGCCGGACGCAGAACGGCGAGCGGCGACAGAACGGCGAGCGGCGACAGAACGGCGAGCGGCGACAGAACGGCGAGCGGCGACAGAACGGCGAGCGACAAAAGGAGACATACGGATGAAACTGTTGATGAGTTTATGTGTGTTAGCGGGGTTGTGTGTGTGTGGGCAGCAGCTGCAGCTGAGCACTACTGCGCCAGGTCGGGTGTGGTATGCGAATGAGCGGCCGGCCTTTGCGTTGGCGGCTGCGCCGGCGGGCTGTCGTTGGGAATTGCGGTCATGGCGTGGCGAGACGTTAGCGGAGGGCGCGTGGCTTGGCGGCGACTTGCAGTTGGCGCCGTTGCAGCCCGGCTATTATGCTTTGCGCACGGTTGCTGCGGACGGGCAGGAGCTGCTTGCCGACTACACGTTTTCGGTGGTCATGGAACAGGAGAAGCGGCAGCCGGACGCGTCATCGGTCTTTGCCATGGATGTGGCGTTGAGTTGGCTCTGCGGGGCGCGCGGGCTGCAAACGCCCTGGTATGATGGCGACGGCTATCGCCTGACCTGCGAATTATTGAAGCGCGCTGGCGTGCCCTACGTGCGTGAACGCCTGAGCTGGCGTGTGTGTGGCAAGGACCCGTCTGCGATCAATTTTGGCAGTTACCTGAAGAATGCGCGTTTGCAGGCAGAGCATGGCCTGATCGTATCGGGCATGTTTCATGACGCGCCCGAGGTGGCACTGCCACAGGACAAGCTGCCGACGGACCTGAAGTTGCTGTATGATTTTTGCGCCAAGGCCGCTGCTGATTTTGGCGACATCATGGGTAATTGGGAATTCTGGAATGAGCAGGATATTCATTTTGCGCCGGAGCCCGTCTGGGATTATGTGGCGTGTCAGAAGGCGGCCTACCTGGGCTTCAAGTCGGCCGATCCTGAAAAAATAGTTCTTCCCGGTGGCGTGACTCGTGCCAAGCGCGATGACTACGACGAACAGATGTATGAAAACGACATGGCCAAATATACCGAGGTGGTGAACCTGCACAGCTACGTGCCGCTGGCCAGTTATGACGAGCATTACGGTGACATGCGGCAGCACATGGCTAGGCACGGCTTGGCGAATCGCGCCTTGTGGGTTACGGAATGGAATTCCTTTGTGCACGGCGAATCCGCTGGTCCCGACGACCCATTTTACGCGGGACGCAAGGAGCATTCGTTTGACCAGGAACTGCTGATGGCGGAATACTACGTCAAGGCGATGGTCTTGCAGATGATGCACGGCGTGGACAAGAGTTTTTACTTTGTGTTTCCGGCGTATCGCTGTAAAAACCCCAAGATGAATTTGAGTTTCATGCGCAGCGATGGGTCGGCGAAGGCGATTCTTTGCGCTTGTTCGGCGATGACCGGCGAGTTGATGCAGGCGCGGCTGCTGGGTGAAGTGAAGCTGCAGGAGGGTGTACGGGCCTTTGTTTTCCAGCAGGGAGACACGCAGACGCTGGTGTTCTGGTCGGTATCGACGCTGGAGACAGCGAAGAAACCGGTTGCCTTGACGACGCAGAACGCGATGGATATTGAGCTCAGCGTTTCGGCGGGGCGTTACCGCCTGACGGACACCATGGGTGCGTCGCGGGAAGTCACGGCGCCGGATGGCAAGCTCGTGCTGCAGTCGTCTCGTTTTCCCAGCTACCTGTCGGGTTTGCGGGGTCTGGCAGTGGATGTGCCCGCCATTCCGCGGGGCGAGATTGAGCGTTATCAGCCCGGGGCGGACGAGGATCTGTCCGTGGTGATTCGCGTGGATTTGCACCCTGAGGACTTCGTCATTATCGGCAACAAGACCAAGGCGGAGATTCGCTCGGAAGCCGCGCGGATGAACGTCGTCGTGTGGAATCTTTCGTCCGAGGAGAAACGCGGGGTGCTGCTAAGCGAGGGCGGCAGGCTTGCGGGTTTGCCTGCTGAGATCATCGTGCCGGCGCAGGGCAAGGCTGAGATCGCTGTCACTCTGAATACGAGCGAGGAGCCCGTTGATTCACGGCTGGTGCTCAGCGGCCGATTCAATGGCCGCGTGACCTCGCGACTGGTCATGCCCTATGTGGCATTTTGGAAATTTTCCCAGAACAGTGAGGTGATAACTTGGGATTTGGGCCAGCATGATGGGTGGGTGAAATTTGGTTCCAGCGACACGGTTGCGATCACGGCGGATGAGGGCGGTGTGCGCTTCGATCTGGCCTGGGAAGACCCCCAGACCGACCGTTGGTTCTATCCGCGCCACGCGTTGACGATACCCGTGGAGACGCTCAAGCGGGCGCGTTTCCTGGAGTTCGAGGTGAAGTCGGTTCAGGACGACCCGGTGAACGCCTACACGCACAGCATGTGTTCATTTGCGACGGCGGTGCCTCCCGGCGGCAGCAAAAAGAGCTACCGCTGCCTTTTCCAGGCTCCGAACGCCAACTGGGAGATACGGCGGATTGATCTGCATGCCGCGGGTATTGACTGGGACAATGTGAAGGACTTCCACATTGGTGGCAATCCCACGGGCATGAAAGTGTCCTACTGGGTGCGCAATATCCGGTTGCAGTGCGAGTGACAAGGGCGCATGGACCAAGGGCAAGAAGCGCCTGGTGAAACAACCCAGGCGCTGGTTAGTCGTGATACATCGTTGCCGTGCCGCCGCGTTACGCCGTGACCTTTTCGGCGCGGCCGCTGGCGGCGGATTTGATGATTGCGTCGGTGATGACAGCGGTTTTGACGGCGCTTTCGATGGTGCAGAGCGGCGAGGAGTTGCTTTGCACGGCGTGGACAAAGTCTTCGATCATCGGCAGATGCCAATTGGGTCTGACGCCCCTGGTTTCACCGGAAAAGGACTCGGCGACTTCCTCGCAGCCGTTGGGATGGGCCACCTTGTAGATGGGCGAGTTGAAATGGGGCGGGCATTCCGGCCAGTAGATGCGGCCTTTGGAGCCGTAGAATTGGTAGGCATGGCGCAGCGGTGCCTGGGCGGTCATGTTGAGAATGATCGAAAACTGCGCGCCATTGGGGTAGCGCAGGATGATGTTTTCGAGGTCGTCGATGTCATAGTCGGGCTGGTGGTTGCAGTTGAAGGAGCTCATGCTGGCGAAGACTTCCGAAGGCATGCCGAAGAGCACCAACGACAGATTGAGCAGGTAGAAGCCGAAGCCCAGGACCGGCGACATGCCGAGTTCCTTGCGGTAGGGCGCGTTGCTGGGGTTGTAGTAGTTTTCTTCGTCGTGGGCCCAGCCGCCGACGAGGTCGCCGATTGTGCCGTCTTGAATCATGCGGTGGGTGGTTTTGAACTGGTTGGTGAAGAGTCGATAGTTGGAGCAGCAGGTGATGCGGTCGCTTTTCTTCACGGCGTCGAGCAGCCGCAGACATTCAGCGCTATGGATGCCCAGGGGCTTTTCGCAGAGAATGTGCTTGTTGGCGGCCAGGGCTTTCAGGCACATGTCGACATGCAGGTGATGCGGCGTGGCGATGTACACCGCATCGACGTCGGCCTCAGCCAGGGC
>JAQWBY010000043.1:3968-18112 GCA_028706165.1 Lentisphaeria bacterium
TTGCCGCTGGTCACGGCGCTGCCGGCCTGGCGGCCCTGGGCGTCGCGAAAGACCTGCCGTTCGGCGGCGAAAAGCGTGGAGCCGGCCAGAAGTGCGGTGATGACGATGAGAATAGTGCGCATGATGTGTCCTCCCGGGTTTTGGTTATCGACAACTGGCAGCGGGAAAATTGGCGGGCCAAATACTGGTGCGTAAGGACGAGAAAACTGGTGAGCTGGCTTTTACGGGTGGTTGTCAGGCTTGAATATCTTGGCATCCAGCGAAGCGACCTGCCGGAAATGTTTGTGATTGGCACTGCAGAGGCGTAGTGAGTGTTCGCAGGCCGTGGCAAAGACGAGGGCATCCGCGAGTCGAAGACCGGATTTCAAAGCATATTCTTCCATGAAGATGATGGCGCGGTGGGAGATGGCCTCCGTGACTGGCAGCATGTGAAAATTGAGAGCATTGAGGAACTGCTTAATGAGCATCTGCTCCTGTTTGTTGCGGGCGCCCTGCATGAGCTCCATGTAGTTGATGGCAGATATGAAGCGCTGGTTATCGGCATCAATTTCTTTGGCAGCGTTGGGGGAGCCTTGCAGTGCCCAGATTAAGACATCCGTATCGAACAGCATCAGTTGCCTCGCGGTTCGCGGAGTTTTTTGACGAAGGCCACGGCATCGGACATCTCTGTGCGCTTAGCCCACATTCCAAACGCAGGCAGGTCAGCGACCTTGACTGTAGATTTGGTCGCCTCGCCCAGGGGCAGGATCACTGCTCGCTGCCGACCTCGATGGGTAAGAATTACCCGCTCGTGACGGTCGATGGCAGACATGACGTCTTTCATTTTTTTTCTGAGATCAAGAACGCTTGCTTCCATAACCATGCCTCCTTTAAGTGTACAGTTATACTGTGCACTTTTTGGGCGAGGATGCAAGTTGTGAATTGCTCGCTTTAGCACAATATTGGCGGAAGGGTGTGGTGTCCCTGCCGGTTTGGCCTGGATACAAAACAGGCGGGGCAGTGTGGTCACTGCGCCCGCCTGGAGGGGTAGTTGAGCGATTGGTTTGGCCGGGTGTTACTTGTTATCCCATGAGTTTTCGACTTTGCCGTAGGCGTGTCCTTTGGGTAGTGGGCCAATGAAGTTGATGAGTTTCATGGTGCCGACATGGCCGTCCTGGTATTGGATATTGAGTTGGCCGTTGTGACGGCCGATGGGCAGGCGGGTGTAGTCACTCTGGGAATTGTTGCCGTAGAAGGTGGTGGTGCCGTCGTAGTTCGTGGGCGTCATCCATTGCCAGTCAGCGTAGCTTTGGGTTTGGCTGTTCCAGGCTTCGGGGCTGCCGCTGGAGGTGTTGGTTGACGTGGGCAGCTGTGCGCAGTCAATGAAATAGGCGGTGTTAGACGGGTCGGCGATTTGTTTGGCGCTGTAGGAGCCGCCCCACCAGCTGAAAGAGTTGGGCACTGCATAGCCGCGAACAAAGTTCGGGGCTGAGGGACACTGGAGGGTCTTGGCATCGCCGTAGTAGTCTTTGTTCAAGCTGTGTGCATGCCAGCGCGTGCTGGTATTGGGCCCCCAGCCGGCGCCGGGTGTGTGATGCTCGTCATAGTCGTCGAGATACATGCGCATGGCAGTGCCGAGCTGCTTGAGGTTGCTGGTGCAGGAGATGGCGCGGGCTTTTTCGCGGGCCTTGGAGAGGGCCGGCAAGAGCATGGCGGCGAGAATGGCGATGATCGCAATCACGACTAGCAGTTCAATGAGGGTAAAGAAGCGACGGATGGTGTTCATGGTTTTGCTCCTGACGTATTTTGGGGGAGGTATTATCTCGCGGAACGACTTGACCGATATATGGGGTGAACGCTGAAAGGCAAGGATGGATATGCGTCCGTGGATTTAGATGAAGATAATTAGTAATTGTTCCTATAAAGAACGATAGCGATATTAATGTAATGCCATGAGCAGAAACTTCACGGGTAATATTGGAGAATAATGATCTTTTTTGGTAATAGGTCAGTAACCACCCCAAAGGGGAAAACACTGGGGACAATTTGCAGGAAAGCCACGGTTCGCCGCCGCCCAGCCATTGCACATGAGTGGCAAACCAGGCAGCGGATTTCATCGGAGCAATGTTCTTCACATAGCATGCGGCAATCGCCGGCCATGAGTTGATTGGTAACCATGCACAAGATCATACGCCGAGGTGTTGAACACCAAAGGTGCGCCCAAAGATAGCCCAGGGCGACGCTTCGCTTTCGGCGTCGCTTGCCTTGGGCTGGACTGTTTCGCGCTTTCAGCGTTTAAATGCTGCCGGGACGGCGGCGTTCCCAGGATGGGGCCTTGGACTGCCAAACAACCACTCTCACAAAATAATCTGCGACATCTGTGGATAAAAAAACGCCACTGCTGCCGGGACGGCGGCGTGTCGTCGTGGTGTCGGTCAGTAGCCTCACGGCATGCCGTGAGGCGGCGGTGTGTGGTCAGCGTAGGGGGTGTTATTTGCGGATTTTTTCGACGCGGATGGCGATGGGCTGTTGTCGGAGGAAAGGTCGGCTGTAGG
This sequence comes from Lentisphaeria bacterium, assembly GCA_028706165.1. GTDB lineage: Bacteria > Verrucomicrobiota > Lentisphaeria > Oligosphaerales > Oligosphaeraceae > Oligosphaera. The sequence continues at coordinate 6,503 of JAQWBY010000043.1, forward strand.
CGCGGATGCCCGGGTCGGTCCAGGTGACGATATCGGGCTCGGCGGCGCCGGTGAGGGGCGCGAAGGCCAGTTTGATATCGTGGTGTGCGGTCATGAGGTCATTAAGGCGGGTGAGCTCGGGATCAGGGCTGCGGGTGAAGTGCCACTGGCCGTCATTGAGGAAGAGTTCGACGCCGATATTGTAGTCATTGCGGTAGTTTTCGGTGGCCAGGATGATGTCGGTAGCGCCGTCGTGATTCCAGTCGACGGGGACGACTTCGGTGCGGGTGTGGGCGTAGAATGGGGCGCCGTCCTGGAGGCGGAGGGGAATTGCCGCGGCGAATTTGGGTGCCTGGCCTGGCGTTTGGGAAAAAGGCACAATGTGCAGGCGTGCTTTGGCGCCGGGCATTTCAGTGCGGCGGTTATCGTCGAAATGGGCGATGAGCGCGGGCTGGCCGTTATAGGTGGTGATGCCGGGTGTGCAGCGATAGGCGATCGTGCTGCGCGGGTGGAGGCTTTGTAGGCCTTTTTTGAGTTGCAGCGCGAAAGTGGTTTTTCCCAGCGGGTCTTCGCAGACGAATTCGGTGAAGGCACCTTCGGCTGGGCAGCTGAAGTCGGTAGGGTGGGCTTTGCGGCGGTCTGGGTATTCGCGGAAATGCTGTACGGCCATCCATGCATAGGAGCCGAGGTAGAGGCGTTCGGCGAAGGGTGGTGGGCAGTGCTGGCTGCGGCAGAGCAGCTGATTATTGACGGTCAAGGCGCTGCCTTGGCGATCCCAGGTCAGCTCGATGCGGTAGAAGGCATCGCGCTGGAGGACGACGGGCAGTGGGGTGGTCATGGATTCGCTGCCCAGCTGACAGCAGAGCCGGCCGTCCGGCAGTTGGGCCAGGGCGAAGCCCGGCAGGGCCGCCATGAGTTCCGTGATCGTCTTGGTCTGGTAGTAGAGATTGTGCAGGGCGCTGGCGTTGAGCTGCTTGTTGTTCCAGAAAACGCTGCTGAAAAAGACACGTCCCGTGGGCGGTATGGCGCTGTCATTGGGGGTAAAAGTGAGGCGGATGGCGCCGCCGTCGGGCGAGAGCTGATCGCGGCATTCCCAGGAGAGATAGTCGAGGGAGCTGCGCTGGGTAATGCTCAGGCCTTTGCCGCGTTTGGTCTTGACGACGTCGGCGTAGTCCGTACACGGCTTTGGTGCGAGTTGTTCTTCGGGTGCGAACTGGCCGTTTTCGAGCTGGCGGTAGAGTGAGAAGTAACCCAGGCGCCAGTTGTGTTCGGTATTGCAGAGGACGTCCAGGCGGCCGTCGCCATCGGCGTCAAAGCAGCGGATTTGGGCGTAGAGGGCGCCGTATTCGGTGCTGTCGGGGCAGCCGTAGCGTTGAGCGTTTGGGGCTTCGAGAGCGATGGGCTCCTGGCGAGTGAAGAGGCCGTCCTGGTAGCTGAAGCGGGAGAGTTTCATGGCGGCGGCGATTTGGCAGAAGATGAGCTGGCCGTCGTTATGGAGATCGGTGATGGCGAAGTTCGCCAGGCCGGCGTAATTCAACGGCGCCTGCCGTTCCAGACAGCGCAGCGGAGTTTCGGTGGCGGCGACGTTAAGCACGCTGCCTTTGGCCAGGCGGGCGCCGCGGACGGAGCGCAGGAAGAGATCGTGGGTGCCGTCCTGGTCCAGGTCATACCAGGCGAAGAACGGGTAGTAGCGTCGGCATTCGACGGGCGCATCGGCGTCGGTCTTGACGATTTCGGCCTTGTTGAAGGCGAATTCCTTGGCCGTGCCCTCGTTGAAGGATACGTAGAGGAATACCGGCACGAGGACGGACAGGTCCAGGAGGCCGTCGCCATTGAGATCATCGAGGGACAAAGACGGCGTGCAGACGCTGCTGCCGCGGGCGGTTTCCAGTGAGTCCGGGATGACGAGTTTGATTGGCTTGGCCGGTCCGAAGTGGAGGACGCCCTTGGCATCCAGGCCCAGGTCTTTGCGGAAGATGATGGTGGGGGTGTTCTGCTTGAGCTGGATGGCGACGGCGTCGGCGAGGCCATCACCGTCGAGGTCACCGTATGCGTAGCGCCAGCCGCGGCTGAGCTCGGCCACTGTGCAGGGATCGGCGAAATCGAGTTGGCCGGGGCGTTGACTGATATTGCGCACGAAGAGTGGCGCGGTGTTGTAGTAGCGGCAGAGAAAGAGGTCAATCTTGCCATCGCCGTCGACATCGGCGGGATCAACGACAGAGAAGGCCAGGCCGTGGTGTTCGTCGGTGCCGATGGCTTCGTCCATGCTGTCTCTGGCGAGGAAGTGACGGTCCTCGGCAGTTTCGAAGGGGCCTGGGGCGCCGAGGTTTTGGTAGATGTGGGCGAAGTCGGTCCAGCGGCCGGCGATGAGAGTGGGTTTGCCATCGCCGAAGATGGGCGCGAATTTTGCCGACCAGATATTACCGGGCAGGCCGGTGGTTTCACGGGTATTGAGCATGAGCTGATCGCCCATGCCGAGGAGGCGTTGCAGGGGGAGGTCGCCCTTACGGTCGCCAGCTGGCGCGATGTCGATGCGGAAATGCCGTGCCGCGCCGGCGATAGGCCAGGCTACGCGGACGCGGTCGGGCGTCAACGGCGTGATTTGGCAGGCGAGGTTGGCGGGGGCATTGGCCGCGTTGTCGCTGTCGTCATTCAAGGCGGCGATGCTGATGCCCATGCGGTCGAGGGCTTTGCCGCTGAGTTCTTCGAGGACGACGAAGTCGATGGTGTACTGGGCGATTTGGCCGGGGTGGATGTCGTCGCCGGCGCAGCGGATGACGAGGCTGCAGCCGGCGTGGCTGCCGCCGTCAATGAGCTCGGTATTGGCGAGAGGTGCGAGCTGTTCGTCCAGCCAGGTCAGACGCGGCGGCGTGTGTCGTGGTTGGGCGGCAAAGTCCTGACGCAGCAGTGCGAGGTGTTTGGCGTAGCGTTGGTTGAGCGCCCGCGCGATGGGGGTGGGCTGTGCCAGTAGTTGCGCGTATATCTGGACGCTGTCCGAAGCCGGCTGGGCGAGGATGGCGCCGGCGGCAAGCAGGGATGAAATGAAGCACAGGCGGGGCATGGCGGGTCTCCGAATTAGTCCGTGACGGGCGTGACGGTAAGCGTTTCCTTGGCGCGGCGGGCGTCGTTTTCGGTGAAGCTGAAGTCGTCCTGCTGGCCGTGTACGAAATAGACCATGCGGTTGCCGCGAAGCGATTTGGAGCTGAAGCCGAGCTGGCCGAGGCTTGGCGCCTTGTCGTTCCAGCAGATGATACTGGAGAAGGGTGAGAGCGCGACGCAGCTATGCGCCCAGCCGTTGCCGCGCAGGGCGAACCACTCTGGTTTGGTGTTGCGGCCGCTGATGCCGGCCCCTTCGCTGACACTGTTGTCCAAGGGGCCCGTGGTGCCGGCGTTGTCGAGGTAATTGGCGCCGAGGCGGTAGAAGCCGCGGTTGAAGACTCTGCCGGCGGGGCCGTCGAGGTCGATGGCCAGTTCAAAGCGGTCGGGCAGGAAGGTGTAGGTCTTGGTGTAGGTGCTGCCGTTCTTCAGCTTTTTTGCCACCACCAGGGTGCTTTTGGCGGGGCCGTTTTCCAGCACGTCGAAACGCTGAATGACGCCCTGATCTTCGCTGCCCCAGCCGGTCTCGGCGGAGGATACGATGAATTGGCGCAGGAAAGGCGCGTGGGTGGTGAAGGCGCGTCCGGGCGCGAGGTCCACGAGCACGCCGTCACGGAAGGCAAGCTGGTAGGTTTCGGTGCAGACCGTCGCGGAGCCGAGCTTTTCACCGAGCAGCAGCTGTGGCCGGCCGCTGGGGTGGATGCCGCTCAGGCCCGGCTTGGCAGCAACTATGAAGACGACATTGCTTTGCGCCGGCGCGCTGAAAGCCAAGCTGATTTGGCCACGGCGGCCGTCAGCCGCGTCGGGCGTGAACTGCGCGTGGGGAAGAAGCAGCTGGCTCACGACGTTGGTGAGCGGGTCTGTGACGCGCTGGTAAACGCGGACATCGTTGGGCCCGAGGCCGCTGCCTGCGGGCAGCTGGCTGGAGAAGTCCACTGGGAAGGACAAGGGCGCCAATTCAGCCGCCGCGTCGCCGGTACGCAGGGCGAAGGTTGCGCGCAGGGGCCACGCGGCCGGCCCTAGCGACGCAATGTCATACGTGCTAGTGGCCATATTATCCTCGGGGTTGAGGTCACTGCCTTTGCGGGGCGTGACGACGGCGAAGAAGGTATAGTGGCCGCAGAATTCGGCGGGGTTGAGTTTGAAGGCGACCGTGGTGGTTTTGCCGGCGGCGATGCGGCCGGTGGGGACGCTCAACAGGAGCCGCTCGTCTTTGATTTCATTGAGGTAGAGCTTGACGTCGGCACGCTGGGCGGCGCGGGAGTGATTGGCGATAATCGCGCGCAGGGTTATGGCCTTGGTCGCCGAACTGGCCGAGCTGTCGATGCCGCCGAGGAAGAGCTGGAGGTCGGGCTGCTTGGCCATGCTGCCTGAGAAGACCTCGTAATTGCCGGTGCCGGGCAGTTGCAGGCCTTTGTCCCCGACGGTGGCGCTGACGCGCTCACTGCGCTTGCCATTTTCGTCCAGGCGATAGACTAGGAGGTTGCCGCGCCCGAGCTTCTTGAGGACATCGGCGGGAATGGGCAGGCTGCTGTCCTGGACAATGGCGATTTTGAGATGGTCCTTGGCTTCCTGGTTGACGATGGTCATGGCCAGGAGGCTGGTCGTGCCGTCCATGCGTGGCAGGGTGTCTTTCATCACGGCCTGATAGTAGAAATTGGGCGCGTGGACTTCGGCGTGGATCAAGCCGTCCTCGCCGAGGATGAGATGCTGCTGCAGCCGGGGGCCGTCAACGACAAAGCCGTTGGGGCAGAGGCGGTACTGGCGGTCCTTGAGGACGACGTCGCGGGGCTCGTTGGCGATATTGACGACGATGCTGCTGCCGTCGGCGAAATCGGTCTGCTGGAGACAGCGGTCGGGGCTGAGGAAGCGATGGCTGAGCATTTCTTCCATACCGAGGATCTCATGGACCTTCGTGGTGTGGAAATAGCTGCGGAGGAAAGAGCCGCGGTCGTGTGTCCAGGTGCCCTTGTTGATCCAGAAGGTGGACATGGAGGCCAAGAGGACATTGAGGGCGTCCTTGCGGGGGGTGACTTCCGGAGCGGCTTCGATGAGGAAATCGGTGGTGTCGCCCCAGTACCAGGTCGTGCTGATGCAGTCATGGAAGACCAGGTCCCATAGCGGCACGCGGCGGGTGCCGATGCCGTACACTTCGTAACGGGTGTAGAAGCGCTGGGTGGGCACGCCGGTGTCGCGGGTGTCGTCTTCTTTGGTTTTGGGGCGGCGCAGATGGCCGGCCAGCCACGAGTAGTTGCCGCCGGATTGCATGCCTTCCAGATAATGCAGATCGCGGGCGCACCACCACTTGCCCTGCTCGCCGCCGGCGACCAGATTGAGATTGCCGGGCTGCCAGTTGCCGAAGTAGGCGAAGATGTCTTCGGAATGCCGGCGCTTTTCCAGGCGGGTGATGGGGTGATCGGGATGGTAGCATTCGTAGAGGCCCTCCGCTGACGTGACGTCGAGGAAGCGGGCCAGGTAGGGGTAGCGTTCGAGGTCGGGGGGAATCACGCGTTTGGCGGCGTCGAGGATCAGCGCGGGGCAGCGCTTGTAGGACGTGCGGGATTTGTTAAAGGGTATCCAGGCGATCATCTTTTCGCCATTTTCCTTTTGGACGATGTGGCCGGGGATGGGCGCGCTGAGGGCGTCGATCTGGTCTTCGGGCTTGTCGTTATAGACGTCGGTGTAGATGTCATATCTGCCGGGTAGGTAGCCCAGGTCGACCATTTTCTGCATGTGTTCGGGTGCGCACTGGCCGTTGATGAGCAGCTTGTTGATGCCGTAGCTTTTGGCGGCGGCGGGGAAGGTGGCGTTGTTGCCCGCCCAGATGTCGGCTGCGCCCATGAGGCGATGGACATTGGGGTTATGGCGGGCTTTTTCCTTGAGGGTGACGACATAGCCGTGCTCCTGGGCCCACTCCCGCCAGGTCTTGGCGATGCTGACATAGCCGCCGCCGGCGACGAAGACAAAGCGGTACTGGCGCTGACGGGCGCCGAAAGTCTTCATGGTCGGCAGCCATTTGAGTTCGGGGACGCGCGTGGTGCCTTCGCCGCAGGGGACTTTGATGAAGGAGTAGGAGCCGTCTTCGGGGGTGTCAACAATGAGGCCGTAGCCGTTGCCGCTGGCCATATCCAGCATGCAAATGAAGGGCAGTTCGCTGGCCGTGCTCATGCTGGTGCGCGGGAATGGCTCTTGATTGAGCTGGTAGAGATGACCGGCGGAATAATCCGCGGCGATGAGCGACCCTTCCTGATCCGGGACGATGAAGCCGAGGTTTTCACTGATACTGCTCGTCATGGGGGCGGTGCCGTCCTCGGGCGTGACCGTGAAGATGAGCTCGGGTTTTCTGGCATGGAGTTCGGCGCGGACCAGCAGGGGGGTACAGCCGGGTTTCTCGCGCCGGTAGCTGACGCCGCGGCCGTTGCTCAGCAGGCGGCAGTCGCGATAGGCGGGCTCGGGAGCCTTCTCCTTGATACTGGGGTCGGCCTGGCCGGCGCTGCGCAGGGTCAGCCGGGCAAAGGTATCGGGGCTGGAATGCCGCCAGGTCTGCGGAAAGTAGATCTGGCCTTCGCGCTTCGTCGGGTTGTCGGCGTCATTGACGCCGATGGCAAAACGGAAGGGCTTGGCCGCCGAGAGCTGGAAGGCCGGCAGGGGCAGCCGCAGGTCCAGGCGGTAACCGGTGGCGATGGTGCTGACCTCGGCCTTGGCGGTGGCGATATCCTGCCCGTTGTTGATCAGGACGCGGGCTTTGCCGGGCGTGGGCAGGACGGCGTACTGGCGGCTGTCCACCCAGAATTCAATGGAGTCCTGGTGCCACCAGTTTTCGCTGGTGGCGGCAGGGAGAAACGCGTCATCGGCGATGTCCATGCTGACCAGCAACGCGTCGCCCTCCCAGCCAAGCCAGAGGGTGGCGGAACAGTCAGCGGGGCCGCTGATGGCGCTGGCGTCGCCGGTCATGCGGTGAGTGATGTTGTAGGGCGTGGACTGCCGGATGGTCGCGGCGCTGGTTGGCGCAATGTCCATGGCGACGCTGGCAATCGCGGTGTCTCCGGGCGCGGGTTGCGTCCACAGTCGGCCGTTGCGGCTGTCACGCAGCTGCCAATGGCCAGTGAAAGGATCGACCGTCGCCTCCAAAAGGCGATTGCGGAAGCTCAAAGGCTCGGCCGCAAGAACAAGACTGCAGAGGATGGCACCCGCAAATAGCTTGATGGTCATGGCTGCTCCTGGTTGGGGGGGACGCAATGGGTGAAAAAGGGGAGGAAGGGCAACCCGGCAAATATAGTGGCCACCAGGGCAAGGACAAAAGTTGTTATCAGTAAATGGCGATAAAGACGGGAGCGGCCATCCATTGATAATTGAGCCATAGAGCTTCTGGCTGAGTCAAACGTGGTCGTTTCCCTGGCCGCGAAGCGGCAGAAGCGCTGAAAGCGCGAAACATACCAGCCCAGGGCAAGCACGCTGAAAGCGTGCGCCGCCCTGGGTAGCGGGCCATTTTGTCCGTGTTCCTCGGCCCCTTTTGCCCCAGTCGGCGAAGCTGACTGGGGCAAAAGGGGCAATGGAACTCACTTGCTTACCTGGGATTGCCATCGGTGGCATCTTTGACCGCCATTCTCAATGGGTGACCGATTACCTTTCGGGTCTTTCATCCGGTGTGGTTATCGTGGCTGAAAGCGAAACCGGGGCTACTGTATGCCGACGCAAGGTCGCGCGTAATTTTTGACGCCGAGAATATGAAGCATGATACACTAGGAGTATGCAAGGATGAAACTGCCCCAAGCGATGCTGTTGCTGTTGGCCATCGGGACGCTGGCCGTGGCCCAGGAGGTCTACAAGTGCCAGTTCAGCCCGGAGGAGACGGCCGAGTGGCAGCTTGGCGACCAGGCCCGAGTCGTCGAGACTGATGGCGTGCGTGCGTTGGAAGTGAGTATTCCTGCTGGTGAGGCTGCGACCTATTTTGTGACCAGGGCTTTTCCCATTGAGCAGTACCGCGGCAAGTGGCTCAACATGACCTGCAAGATACGCTTCGAAAATGTCACCCAGCCGCCGGATAAATGGAACGGCACGAAATTTATGCTGACATACGTGAAAGGCGACGGCACGACCAGCTGGATGCACTCGCCGGGCCAATATGGCAGCAGCGACTGGCAGCTGGCCTCGCGATTCTTTCGGGTCGACGAAGGGGCCAACAAGGGCCAGTTTCAGCTGGGTCTACAGGACTGCAGTGGCAAGGTGTGGTTCAAGGATGTAGTGATCCGCCTCATAGATATGGCCAATATCTATCCGCGCTTGACTCCCGAAGACTATCGCATTGAATACAGCGAGCGGGTCAGGAATGAGCCGGTGCGCCGCGGTATGATGTCGCCGCATTTTGGTCCGAACACGCTGGCGAAAGACCTGCCGGTGCTGGCGTCGTGGGGTGCGAACATCGTGCGCTGGCAGATGTCCCGCAACTGGCATAAGCGCAATGACAACCAAGACCTACCGGAGTATTTCCGCTGGATCGACGAGAAGATTGCCCAGGCAAAGCAGGGCCTGGATCGCTGTCACGAACTAGGGTTGCGGGTGATTCTGGATGTGCACGTCGCCCCGGGCGGGCGGAATCTCGACGGGCGCATGAACATGTTTGATAACCGCGAGTACGCGGACGCCTTTGTTGAAGTCTGGCGGCGCTTCGCCACTGCCGTGAAGGGCCACCCGGCGCTCTACGGTTACGATTTGATCAATGAGCCGCAGCAGCTTGGCGTGGCCTTTGCCATCGATTACCTCAGTCTGCAGCACGAGGCCGCAAAGGCCGTCCGCGCCATTGATCCAGCAACGCCGATCATCATCGAGTCAAACGAGTGGGACTCGGCACAGGCCTTTGCCTACCTCAGCCCCATACCGATGAAAGACGTGATCTACCAGGCGCATATGTATTTTCCCGGTGAATACACCCACCAGGGCGTGGGCAATCGCCGGGTGGGGCTGAAATACCCCGATCCCGAACGTAACTGGGATAAGGAGGCGCTGCGCCGGCACCTCCAGCCCGTACGCGATTTCCAACTCAAACACGGCGCGCGCATTCTCATTGGCGAATTCAGTGCCGCCCGTTATGCCGATGGCGCCGAGCATTACCTGGCTGACTGCATCGCGATCTTCGAGGAGTATGGCTGGGACTGGACCTACCACGCATTCCGCGAGTCGCCCATCTGGAGCGTGGAAATGACCGGCGGCGTGGAAAAGGCCGTGCCGGCAATGGAAGACACTCCCCGCAAACGCGTGCTGCTGGAGGGATTCAAGAAAAACCAGCGCTGACAGCGCGAGTGGCGCGCGGCGATGTGAATAATTCACAGTGCTGCGCGAAAAATATCGCGCCGCGGCTTTTGGTGGCGTGCACAAGGGCCGGGCGTTGTGTACTGTATGGCTGGCTGTGACTGCTCGCAGCGGTGAAGGCAGATGACCGGCGGAATGGCTTTCAGGCACTGTCCGCCGGCCGGTGGTTCCAATACGAAGCAAGGAGAAGGACCTATGGCGACATTGGCAATCGATGGTGGCCCCAAGACTGTGACCAACAAGTTGACCGGTTGGCCGAAATTCAGCGACGAGGCGATTGCGGCCGTTGAGGCCGTCATGCGCTCCGGCAAGGTGAACTATTGGACGGGGCCGAAGGGCATGGAGTTCGAGAAGAAATTTGCGGCCTGGCAAGGGAGCAAGTACGCGATCAGCGTCAACTCGGGCACGTCGGCCTTGCATGTCGCTCTGGCGGCTTTGGGCATTGGCCCTGGCGACGAAGTGATCGTGCCCAGTTACACCTTCATTGCCACGGGCTTCTCGGTGGTGCAGGCCGGCGCCATACCGCGTTTTGCGGACGTGAATCTTGACGACCACTGCATCAGCATTGCCTCGGCGGAAAAGCTGGTGACGGCGCGGACCAAGGCGATCATTCCCGTGCACCTCTACGGCAATGTCTGCGACATGGATCCGTTGTTTGCCTTTGCCAAAAAGCACAATCTCTTCATCATTGAGGACAACGCCGAGGCCATTGGCGGCGAGTACAAGGGCCGCAAGACCGGCACTCTCGGCCATATCAACGCCTGCAGTTTCTGCCAGAACAAGACTTTCACTACTGGCGGTGAAGGCGGCATGGTCACCACTGATGACGAAGACCTCGTCTGGGCCGCACGGAGCTTCCGCGACCACGGCTACGACGTCAAGGAACGGCTGAATCTGCTGGAGCTTGAGCAGAAACTGCCCTACATCCACAATCGCGTGGGCTGGAACTATCGCATGACCGAGATGCAGTCCGCCATCGGCCTGGCCGAGCTGCAGCGCATTGATGACTGGAACATGCCCAATCGCCGCCGCAATGCCCATATCGTCATGGACGCCCTGCGCGATCTACCGCAGGTCAAGTACATGCCTATCGACACGCCGGAGCGCCGCAATGGCTGGTTCGTGATGGCTTTCTCGCTGAATATCGAACAGATGACCTGCGACATCGCGCAGTTCGTCAAAGCTGCCGGCGCCGAGGGCGCGCCCTGCTGGAAGGTCTTCTGGCCGCAGTGCCACACCGAAAAGGCCTACATGAAGCAGAACGGCTTCGGCCGTACGGGCTTCCCCTTCAACTCCAAGGAATACACGGACGCCGCCAGCGTCGATTACAGCAAGGTCGATGTGCCCAATGCCCGCTGGCATGAAACCCACACCTTTACCTGTTTCGCGTATCCGACTTACAGCGCCGACGACATGGAACAGATCGCCGCTGCCCTGGTGAAGGTCATTAAAGCTTATTCGCGCTAATAGCCGCCGCAGCGGGCCGCGCACGCAGCGGCCCGCGTTGCGTCGCCAAAGGAGGCCCCATGGAAAAAGTCCGTTTTGGCATTATCGGCGCCGGCGGCATCGCTCGCCGCCGCACCATCCCCGGCATGCTCCAGGCCGAAAACATTGAGGTCCGCGCGGTGATGGACATCGTCAATGCGCAGGAGATTGCCGACGAATTTGGTGTGCCGCGCGCCTACAACAGCTTGAACGCGCTGCTGGCCGACCCCGAGATCGACGCGGTGTACATCGCTACCCCGGTGAACCGCCACCTCACCCAGATCATGGCCGCAGCCGCCTGTGGCAAGCACATCCTCTGCGAAAAGCCGCTGACGATGAATTCAGCGGACGCGGCGGTGGCGGTGGCGGCCTGCAAGAAGGCCGGCGTGTACTTGCAGGAGGGCTACATGATGACCTTCCACGGTGCGCACCAGGCCATCAAGCAGCTGATTGATGCCGGCAAGATCGGCAAGGTCGTCTATGTGCGCGCGCAGCTGTCCTGCTGGTATCCGCCAATTCCGGGCGCTTGGCGGCAGGACCCCGCACAGGGCGGTGGCGGTGCGTTGATCGACATGGCGACGCATCTCTACGACCTGCTGGCGTTCTTTGCCGGCCCGATCAACCGCGTGGTCGCCTTGACCGGTCGGCAAGTCCAGAGCTACCAGTCGGAAGACTCATCGACGACGCTGCTCGAATTCGCTGATGGCGCTCACGGCACGGTCGATGCTTTCTTCTGCATAC
>JAQWBY010000347.1:0-1998 GCA_028706165.1 Lentisphaeria bacterium
AGGCTTGGAGTTTGCGGATGAGGGCGGCGATTTCGGAGTCGGGGCACGATGCGCCGACGAGGATGCCGATGGTGGCGGGAGGTGGTGGCAGCCAGTGGGTGTTGTTGCGCCATTGTTGTTCGTTTGGCAGGTAATGGCGAACGGCGTGGCTGTCGAGGTCGTCCGGGGATTGCAGGTAGTAGGTCGTGGTGTGCTTGGCGGCGAGACGGTAGAGCTGGGTGGTATTGCTGCTGTTGATGCCACCGAGGACCAGAATGACTTCGCATGTCTGCGCACAGAGTTTTTCGGCTTCGGCTTGCCTGGCGCGAGTGGCATTGCAGAGCGTGTTGGCCATGGTGAACGCGCCGTGGTGCTTGCTGCCGGCGTTGGCGAGGATGGTGGCGATTTCTTCGGTTTCGCTGCAGAGCATGGTGGTTTGGTTGACCAGCATCCAGTCGCAGTGCGGGAGGCGGTCGGCATTGACCAGCCATGCTGGCGGATAGGCCGCGCCGGGCGTTGTCGGCGGCAGGGCGTCCAGCAGTTGATGGGCGGCGGCGGGCGACGGCACGATGGCGACAGCCGGCGCGACCTTGGCGGCGCGGGTCCAGATGCCGGTGGTTTCCTGGTGGCCGGGTTTGCCGTGAATGACAATGGCGGCGCCGGTGGTGGCGGCCTGTTCCACGGCTTGCCAGACTCGGCGGACGAATGGGCAGGTGCTGTCCACGATCTGGCCAGGGGATTGGGCGAAGGCGCGGAGGCGTGCATCAAGTTCGCAGTCGAGGCCGAAGGCCGGGATGACGAAGATGTCGGTGGCTTTGGCGCGGGTGAAGACTGTGTCGAGGTCGTGATCGTCGAGCATTTTTACGCCCTGCTTGACGAAATAGTCGTTGACGGCGGGGTTGTGAATCATGGCGCCGAGGAGCCAGATGTCCTGCTGCTGGGCTGCGGCGACGGTATCGGCCAGCAGCTGCACGGCATGGCGCACGCCGTGGCAGAAGCCGACGCTGGCAGGGAGGGCGAGGCGGCGGCCGGAGGTGAGCTCAATGACGTTCTGCCGTTGTGCGCGCAGCTGGTCGATGAAGGGATCGCTGAAGGGATTGGACACGGTCGGGGTCATTCGTTGGCTTCGTCGTCGTTAGCCAGTGGCGGCACTGGTGGGTTGACGGGCTTGGGGCGCATGCCGATGGCGGGCAAGCCGAGGGCGCTGAGGGCTTGCTGGAAATCGTCGGGTAGGGGCGCCATGTATTGGCGCATGACACCGTTGGCGGGGTGCGGGAAAACCAGCTTCCAGGCGTGGAGCATTTGCCGTGGAGCGGGGTAGGGCATGTCTTTCGGGCAACCACCGTAGAGCGCGTCGCCGAGCACCGGGTGTTTGAGATGAGAGAAATGCACGCGGATCTGGTGGGTGCGGCCGGTGAAGATGCGTATTTCCAGCAGCGAGCAGCCGCCGGCGCTGGCCAGCACGCGGTAGCGGGTGATGGCGTGCTTGCCGTGTTCCTCGACCACGGCCATCTTCAGGCGGTGGCCCGGATGACGACCGATGTCGTTCTCAATCAGGCCGATGGGCTCGTCTGGACAGCCGATGACGATGGCTAAGTAGGTCTTCTCAGTGACATGTTCCTTGAAGGCGTCCTTGAGGGATGCTCGCGCCTGGAGATTTTTGGCGACGACAAGGACACCAGAGGTGTCTTTGTCAAGCCGGTGGACGATACCGGGGCGCTGCGTGTCGTCACTCATATCCTCGAAGGCCTCTTCGTCGTGGTGGAGCAGGCCGTGGACGAGGGTGCCGGTGGTATTGCCCTGGGCTGGATGGACGACCAGGCCCGGCGGTTTGTTGAGGACGATGACCTGATCGTCCTCCATGATAATGTCGAGAGGAATGTCCTCAGCAACGAGCGTTTTATCTTCCTCGGGTGGCCAGAAGATGATGATATGGTCGTCGGGCCAGACTTTGGTGGCGCGGCGGCAGTGTTCGCCATTGGCGAGCACGCGGTGCTCGCTGAGGCATTTTTGGTAGAA
>JAQWBY010000347.1:2098-4331 GCA_028706165.1 Lentisphaeria bacterium
GGCGTTAGGCCAGCGACCCGCGTGATGTAGTCGCCGCGGCCGAATTCGAGGAGGAAGCGCCCGACGCTGTAGATGATCATGTAGGCAATAAAGAGGCGGTTTCGGCAGCGGCCGGTCTTTTCTAGCCAGAGCAGCGCTGCGCAGATGGCCAGATTGCCGATGGTGGCGATGGCCTGGATGGGCAGCACCGGCGCGCAATGGCTGAGTTCGGGCGCCAAGTCCACCACGCCGAGGCGCAGTTGGATGTCCAGTACGGGATTGATGACGCCGGGTTCGACAAAGGCCGGATAATGGACGGCGCAACAGCCGTCGTAGGGCATCCCGAAACAACAGCCGTTGAGCAGGCAACCCACGCGGCCGAAGGCGTGACCCAGCGGCAGCGCCGGCGCCATTAGATCGGCGACACGGCCCAGCGGCCAGTGCCGGCGTCGCGCCAAAATGACGATGGCGATGACGGCGCCGATGAAGCCGCCGTAAAAGACTAGACCGCCTTGGTATACTTTGAACATATCCAGAGCATGGCCGGAGAACTCATGCCAGTAGCGGATGACGTAGAGCACGCGGGCGCCGATGATGCCGGCGAGCATGGCCATGAACGTGAGGTCTGCCACGTCGTCCGGCTTGAAGTCGTAACGGCGGGCACGGCGGTTCATCAGCCAGTAAGCGGCAAGAAAACCGCTGGCGACCATGATGCCGTACCAGCGTATGCTGAGAGGACCGAGGGTGAAGGCGACGGGATTGACCATTGGATGTTTTCAGAGATGACGATGTGAAGGACCTTACGTGTCTTGACAGAACGTGACAATGTAAGCCGGCGCGCCCAAAAAACCAGCGGGGGGGGGCATAGTGGACATAGTGGACGTACATACGCCTACTCCACAGTCGGGAAACGGGGTGGGCTGGGTGGACGCGGTGGCAACGTATCGCCGCAAAACTCTATGCGGCGATGGAACTGTCGGGGATTTTTTTGGTCTTTTTGGTGCGTAGATCGTGCTGGTGATTGCGTCGAGGTGCTCTTGCCAGTACATTCTGAGTTTACCTTTGCGGGTTATGTCCGGCAGATTTGGTTTTGTGATACTATTGAGGAGTTAGCCATGAGTGTTGACGTCAAGCAGATTGGCGAGCGGGTCGCCAAGGAGAGTGCGTTGTTGGCCCGGGTGCGGGCGGAGATAGGCCGGGTGATTGTGGGTCAGGAAGCTCTGGTGGACCGCTTGTTGCTGGCGCTGCTGTGCAACAACCACGTGTTGATTGAGGGCGTGCCGGGTTTGGCCAAGACCCTCACGGTGACGACATTGGCGAAATGCCTGCAGGCGACTTTCCACCGCATTCAGTTCACGCCGGATCTTCTGCCGGCGGACGTGGTTGGCACCATGATTTACAATCCCAAGACGGGCGATTTCAGCACCAAGCGCGGGCCGATTTTCGCCAATGTGATTTTGGCGGACGAGATCAACCGCGCGCCGGCGAAAGTGCAGAGCGCGCTGTTGGAGGCGATGCAGGAGCGGCAGGTGACGGTAGGCGACAGCACCTTCAAGCTGGAAGATCCCTTTCTGGTGCTGGCGACCCAGAATCCGGTGGAGCAGGAAGGCACCTATCCCCTGCCGGAAGCGCAGGTTGACCGCTTTATGTTCAAGCTGAAGGTGGTTTATCCTCAGAAACAGGACGAACTCAAGATATTGCGGCGCATGGCGTCCACCGCGCCGAAGCTCAATGTTGAGAACGTGCTCAATCCGGCGGATGTGAAACGGCTACGGACCCTGGCGGACGACATCTTCATGGACGAGAAGATTGAAGAGTACATCGTGAATCTGGTGGATGCCACGCGCAACCCGGGCGATTACGGCTTGCCGGCCTTGGCCGAGCTGATCCGCTATGGCGGTTCGCCGCGGGCGACGATCTTCCTGGCGATGGCCGCGCGCGGCCAGGCGCTGCTGGAAGGGCGCGGCTACGTCACGCCGCAGGACGTGAAGTCGGTGGCCATGGATGTGCTGCGGCATCGCGTCATTATCACCTACGAAGCTGAGGCTGAAGAGAAGAGCTCGGAGGACGTGGTGCAGGAGATTCTCAACACGGTGAAAGTGCCCTGAGAGAAGCCTTGGCGCGATCGCGCCAGGTGCCCGCCGTAGTCGCCGTGTCAGAAGTCAGTGAGCAGAGCCGCCATGTTACCGAAAGAGCTAGCTAAAAAAATTCGATATATTCAGATATACACCAGCAAGACGGTGAATGACGTCCT
>JAQWBY010000348.1 GCA_028706165.1 Lentisphaeria bacterium
GCATGGGCAGCTGCCGGCGGTTATCGTGCGAATACAGGATAGTGGCCTGTGCCAGTTGCCGGAGGTTGTTGCTGCAGTAGGTCTGCATGGCCCGGGTGCGGCTGCCCTGCAAGGCCGGCAGGAGCATAGAAGAGAGAACGGCGATAATGGCAATAACCACCAGCAGCTCAATGAGGGTGAAAACGCGGCATGTTGCCATCGTCCGGTGCTGAATGCGATGTGCTTTGATCGGTATCATCGTCCTCACTCGCTTATTGTTGGATGGGGACACGTGTAGGCAGGAACTCAGCACGGCGATTCTTGTCATTTATGGGGCTACTATAGAACGCAAAATATGCCTGTCAATAGAACAGTTCACAGAATTGTTAAGCTAAAAAGACTAGATAGTTTTTGTTCTTAAACGGGATTATTCCAACAGGAAAATAAGAACCAAGCGCGTCGCGGGCCATGTTGCTGCGCAGCTCGGGACGCGCCCGGTCTAGACTAGGCGGTTTGCTGTTGGCGGCAATTTGCGTTGACTTGTGCGACCATGTTGACGAAGAAGCTGTGTACTCTAAGGTCGTCAGTCAATTCCGGGTGGAAGGCAGTCGCCAGCATATTCGCTTGGCGTGCGGCGACGACATGGCCGTCGACGGTGGCGAGCACGTGGGCTTTTGGGCCGACGCTGCTGATGAAAGGTGCGCGGATGAAGACCATGGGGTATGGCCCGATGCCGGCGATGTCGGTGGTGGTGCGGAAGCTGCCGAGCTGGCGGCCGTAGGCATTGCGTCGGACGGTGATGTCCATGAGGGCGAAATAGGTCTTCTCGTTGTTTTCGGCGCGTTCGGCCAGGAGAATGAGGCCAGCGCAGGTGCTGAGGACGGGCATGCCGGCGGCGATGGCGTCACGGATGGGCGCGTAGAGCTTGAGCTCGCGCAGGAGCTTGCCCATGACCGTGCTTTCGCCGCCGGGGAGAATCAAGCCGTCGAGGCCGGCTTGGAAATCGGCGCGCTGGCGTATTTCCACGCCGTTGACGCCGAGTTTCCTGAGAGCCGCGAGGTGTTCCGCAAAGGCCCCTTGCAGGGCCAGTACGCCAATGTTCATGGATTACTTGCCCCTCTCGGCCATCAGCAGCTTGATCTCTTGTTCGTTGATGCCGACCATGGCTTCGCCAAGGTCTTCGGAGAGCTCAGCGAGCATCTTGGCGTCCTGGTAGTTGGTCACTGCCTTGACGATGGCCGCTGCCCGTTTGGCGGGGTTGCCGGATTTGAAGATGCCGGAGCCGACGAAGACGCCTTCGGCGCCAAGCTGCATCATCAGTGCGGCGTCAGCGGGCGTGGCGACGCCGCCGGCGGCGAAGTTCACCACGGGCAGTTTGCCGTTTTCGTGGACGTAGTTGACCAGGGCAACATCGACTTGCAGGGTCTTGGCGGCCTGGAAGAGCTCATCCTGGCGCATGGACTGAATGCGGCGCATCTCACTCATAATCAAACGCATGTGGCGGACGGCCTGGATGATGTCGCCGGTGCCGGGTTCCCCCTTGGTGCGGATCATGGCGGCGCCTTCGCTGATGCGGCGGAGGGCCTCGCCGAGGTCCTTGGCGCCACAAACAAAGGGCACGGAGAACTGTGTCTTGTCAATATGGTAGACGTCGTCGGCGGGCGACAGCACTTCACTTTCGTCAATAAAGTCGATTTCAATGGCCTGGAGGATCTGGGCCTCGCAGATATGGCCGATGCGGACTTTGGCCATGACAGGAATGGATACCGCCTCCTGAATGCTGCGGATCATTTTCGGGTCGCTCATGCGGGAGACGCCGCCGGCAGCGCGAATGTCTGCCGGAATGCGTTCCAGCGCCATGACGGCGCAGGCACCGGCGGCTTCGGCGATGCGGGCCTGTTCCGGGGTGCTGACGTCCATGATCACGCCGCCCTTGAGCATCTGGGCGAGATTTTTGTTGAGGTCGTAACGGTTGTCCATGGCCTTGTCCTTGTTGCGGTTGTAGATGGTCCTTGCCTGCAGGCAGGCGGCAACGAATTTGGCCGGCGTCGCCGCCGGCTTTTCTTTCACGTTTGGGCAGGGCTATAGTATAGACTGTTTTGGCATTATTACAATGCCACAAAATAATAGATTCGATAATGCCAGTGGCGCGTGAGGGACAGAGCATGGTATGGCAACGACTCGATAATCCAGATGGCCGGCCATTGAACGAGGCCGTTTACGAGTATATCCGCAGTGAAATCTGCCGGGGCGCGATGCGCGGTCGCCTGCCGTCCAAAAACCGAGCTGCCGAGGCTCTTGGCGTGAGTAAGGTGACGATTGAAAAAGCCTACGAACAGCTGAAAGCCGAGGGCTATATCTACGCACGGGAGCGCTCGGGATATTTCGTGGAGCTCGACAGCGCTATGGCTTGGCGGGCGGAACGCTTGGCCGAGCAAACGGAGCGGACGGACCACGTCGGCGGTCGGACCGATCGGACCGATCAAGTCAACGATCCGTCCGATCCGTCCGCGATACACGACAAAGATGATCCGTCCGAAGGTCTTTCCCCGTTTGTGTATGACCTCAACACCTACGCGGTGTCGGCAGATTCCTTTCCCTTTGCGGTGTGGAGTCGGCTGATGCGGCGAGTGATGTCTGAGGAGGGGCCGGCGATCGTTGGCAACACGCCGCCGAAGGGCATTATCGCCTTGCGCGAGGCGATTGTGTCGTATTTGTTGACGTATCGCGGGATAAGCGCTGCGCCCGAGCAGGTCATTGTAGGTGCCGGCAGCGAGTGGATATGGAGTTTGTTCATCCAGCTGTTGGGTACGCAACGGCGCTATGCCATTGAGAATCCCGGCTATGGCAAGGTATCAAGCATACTCGGAGCCTACGGCGTTGTCGTGTCGCGCGTTGGCATGGGGGATGATGGTATTGATTTGGAGGCGCTGCGTGGCACGCAGGCGGATGTAGTGCATATCACTCCTTCGCATCATTTTCCCCTGGGGATCATCATGCCCATACAGAAACGTCTGGAGCTGTTGGCGCTGGCTGCCGAGAAAGACATGGTGATTATTGAAGACGATTACGACAGCGAGTTTCGCTTTGCGGGACGGCCTATCCCGGCGTTGACGGGGCTGGACAGTCATGGCCGAGTCATTTACGTGAATACCTTTGCGAAAAGCCTGGCGCCGTCCTTGCGGATTAGTTACATGGTGCTGCCGCCGGCCTTGCTGGCGCACTATGAACGCAAATTGTCTTTTTATGCGTGCACGGTGCCGGGCTTCGAACAACACGTCATGGCGCGCTTTCTGAGTGAAGGCCATTTTGCCCGGCACTTTACGCGCATGAAAGCAACGTATAAAGCCAAACACGACGCGTTGCTTGAGGGAATTGCCGCAAGCCGTCTGGCGCCAGACGTCGCTATTACTGGCAAGTCCGTCGGCCTGCATATTCTGTTGACGCTGAAAGGCGGGCTTAGCGAAAGTGACATGGTGCGGCGCGCGGCACAGCAAGGAGTTGCCCTGCGGGGGCTGTCGGCGTTCTGTACTGCGCCCTGCGCTATTCCCGCAAGCACGGTGGTGATGGGCTTCGCATCACTGGATATGGCGGGAATCCCTGATCTGCTGCGCCGACTCGAACGCGCTTGGCTGGGAAATCGGGAAAAAAGAGCAGGTAGTGCAGCGGACGGGGGGCGTGGAGCGGACTGAGCGATTGTTGTTTTCGCGGACGGATCGGACGGATCCGGCTGATTGATCGGTCTGATCGTCTTTTTTGTTGTCGCGGACGGATCGGACGGATCGGACGGATCGGACGGATCCGGCTGATTGATCGGTCTGATCGGTCTGATCGGTCTGATCGGTCTGATCGGTCTGATCGGTCTGATCGGGGGAACGAATGCGGGCAGGCCCGTGTAGGTACCTGCCCGCAAGAAGCAAACCGTTACTGACACCAGCCAAGCTGGGCTTAGCCAAGTGCAGCTCTACTCAGCCTAGCTTAGCCGTAGAGTTGTTTAAGGGTATTTTCGTCGACGGCGCGGCGGCGGCGTTTGGGTGGGGCGACTTTGCCGGGGGTGCCGGACATGGCTGGGCCGGAGGGTCCGCCGGACATGGCTGGGCCGGAGGGTCCGCCGGACATGGCTGGTCCGGAGGGTCCGCCGGACATGGCCGGGCCGCTGGGACCGGCTACGGGGGTGGTCGGAGCCGCGACGCGTTTGCGGCGGCTGGCTTTTTCATCAGAGGCAAACAGAAAATCGTCATTCTGTTTTTTGCGGGAAGTAGCCATTTGGTACACTCCTATATCACGATTTACTATGCGAATGGGCTGTTGCCCCATTGTCGCTGGTCGCGGATAGCGTC
>JAQWBY010000349.1 GCA_028706165.1 Lentisphaeria bacterium
TGCCCGTCACCCTCGCCGCCCTGGCCGGCTCCGCGCCATGGCTCGGCTGTGATGGCCAGGACCTCAGCGACATGTGGCTGAACAATGGCAATGGCCTCGATGCCGCGCTCATCTACGATCTCGTGCCCTGCCATCAGGCCGAAGACCGCGGCGCCAGCGAGTGGATCGGCCTGCGAACCCCACAGTGGACTTTCAGCCAGGATGGCCACGGCAAACCACAAGTACTCTTCGACAACGCCGCCGATCCCCTGCAACTAATCAATCTCGCCGACCAGCCTACCATGGCCGGCGTCATCCGCAAACTCAAAAACGCCCTCCAACAGAAGCTCGCTGCCGCCGGCCCATACGAATTCCGACCCTGGCAACAGATGGTCCGCGAAGACGGCTTCCGCCAACTCTGGAACGACAGCCAGCGGCACTTCCACCGCCAACCACTTACCGACTAATCAAACCACCAATGAACACCAGGGGACAGCAAGGACAGCAAGGCTAAAATCGAAAGAGTTGCGCGGCCACGGCTGCGCAACTCTTTCGATTATGCTTCAGTTGTCTTTATTCGCGATACTTCGGTCCATTCGTGGTTCGTAATTTAGCGTGGAATGAGGACACTGGGGTCGTAGTCGGCTGGCGCCTCGTAGCCCAGCAGGTTAATGCAGGTCGCAGCGATGGAGCTGATGCCCAGGCCCTCGCGCAACTCAGCCTTGTACTCGCCCTGCCCGGCCGGATCGTACACGATACACGGCACGGGGTTCAGCGAATGGGCGGTCTTCACCTTGGTGATGCCATTTTCCGTCTGGACGCTGCCGTCCTTCTTGTGCTCGAACATATCGTCGGCATTGCCGTGATCAGCGGTGATGACCAGCACGCCGCCGGCCTTGTCCACGGCCTTCTTGATGCGCGCCAGGCAGAGATCGACGCATTCCACGCCAATTTGCGCGGCCTGATAGACGCCGGTATGGCCGACCATGTCGCCATTGGGGTAATTACAGCGGATGAAATCGTATTTGCCGCTGGCGATACCCTTGATGACGACATCAGTGATTTCGGCGCCCTTCATCCATGGGCGCTGTTCGAAAGGCACAATGTCCGACGGCACTTCGACGTACTCTTCAAGCTTATCATTGATTTTGCCCGAGCGATTGCCGTTGTAGAAGTAGGTGACGTGGCCGTACTTCTGCGTTTCGGAACAGGCCAGCGTGCGCAAACCCAACGCACAGAGGAACTGCCCGGAAGTACGGTCAATAACGGGCGGGCTGGTCAGGTAGCGCTTCGGCACATGCAGATCCCCGTCGTATTCCATCATGCCGGCGTACACCACGGCCGGCCGGCGCTTGCGGTCGAAGCGCGTAAAGCTGTCGTCCTCAAAAGCCGCCGTGATCTCAAGGGCGCGGTCGCCGCGGAAATTGAAGAAGACCACGCTGTCGCCATCTTCGATAGTCCCCACGGGCTTGCCATTTTCAGCAATGACAAAAGCACCGAGGTCCTGGTCAATGGCGCTGGTTTCCTTGCGCAGAGTGGTGATGGCCTCTTCTGCACTGGCGAATTGGCGGCCTTCGCCAAGCACGTGTGTCTGCCAGCCGCGCTCAACCATCGACCAGTCTGCGCCGTAGCGGTCCATGGTGATGAACATCCGCCCGCCACCGGAAGCAATCCGCGCATCACAGCCCGCACCGCGCTGCTGGGCCAGATACTCCTCGAAGGGCCGCACGTAGTCCAGCGCAGATGTCTCACCGACATCGCGGCCGTCCAACAGGATGTGTACGCGGACCTTCTTCACGCCGTCCTTGACCGCCTGGCCAATCATGGCCTTAAGGTGGTCGATGTGGGAATGGACGTTACCGTCGGAAAACAAGCCGATAAAATGCAGCGCGCTCTGCTTCGCCGCCGCGTTGCCGGCGATGTCCTGCCACGCCTGGCCAACAAACATCTGGCCGC
Organism: Lentisphaeria bacterium; assembly: GCA_028706165.1. Taxonomy (GTDB): domain Bacteria; phylum Verrucomicrobiota; class Lentisphaeria; order Oligosphaerales; family Oligosphaeraceae; genus Oligosphaera. The sequence continues at coordinate 1,936 of JAQWBY010000349.1, forward strand.
TGTCAATCGACGCGCTGACCAGCTTGGCCCCTTGATCAAAGACCCGACCGGAACCAATCGCGTTATGACCGACTTCGGAGTTTCCCATGTCGGCGTCACTCGGCAGCCCCACCGCCTGGCCATGGGCCTTCAGACGCGTGTTGGGGCAGTTCGCCAGAAACCAGTCCAGCGTGGGCTTGTAGGCCGAAGCCACCGCATCGCCCTCGCGAAATTTGCCAAAGCCAACGCCGTCCATGATCACCAGCACGACGGGGCCTTTGCGCTCTTTCATCCAGGGGGCCTTCGGTAGTTTTTCCAGCATGGGATCTCCTTATCTGATTTCAGTCACATGGCAGTTCGCAACGACGTGTACAGGCATAAACACAAAATGTTTAATATAAAGTGCCCACGGCCCATGACCAGCCGCCACCACCCAGTTTGTCAAAGCTGCGGAAATCGGTCAGCCATTGATATTGGATGCACGACATGCCTCTCTCCGGTGCGGTGAGTCTGGACGTGCCTGGCCAATGTGGCGCCCTCCGGGCGCAATTCCAAGTTGTTGTCACACCCCGGGTTGCGGCGCCCTCCGATCGCCTCACCCGGGGATATGCATGGTACGGCCCTCTGGGCCGAACTTGGCCGATCTGGCATTTTATCGCCGCGAAGCGGCAGAAGCGCTGAAAGCGCGAAACATACCAGCCCAGGGCAAGCACGCTGAAAGCGGGCGCCGCCCTGGGTACAACGGCGACCATGTTCGTGTTCCTCGGCCCCTTTTGCCCCAGTCGGCGAAGCTGACTGGGGCAAAAGGGGCAATGGAACTCACTTGCTTACCTGGGATTGACATCGGCGGCAGGTTTGGCCCCCATTATCAATGGGTGACCGCTTACGTGGTATCAACAAGTGTCGCCTTTTAGTGCTGGTCCACGACAGCTGTGAGCTGTATAATAACACGCCGTGATTCAACCCCGGAGGTCATATTGTGACTAACTCTCCCGACAAAGCATTGATTCGCCGTGGGCTAGCCCGGATACGAGCACTCCGCCGGCTTTTTCTGAGCATCCTTTTTGGCTACTTTCCCATTCTGGTGCTATGCATGGCCCACATCCGCCGCAGTGGCCATTGGCACGCCCTGGCCGTGCCGCTACTGCTCTTTGTGGCCGGCATGGTCGTGCAAAAGATCCTACACGGCAGGCGCTGTCCGCGCTGCGGCGAGCCCTTTTTTGTCCAAACGGTCACCCGTACCAGCTACACGCCGGACAGCGCCTGGAGCTTCCCGCCCCAAAAGGCCTGCCAGAACTGCGGTCTGCGGCTCTACCACTGAGCCCCAAATAGCCATGCGCGCACGCGCGCTGCTTCGCAGGCATGGTCGCCCGCAAATACTAGGACGGCCCGGTGTTTGTCGAGCGAATCGACAGATACCGGGCCGCTATGGTATTGAGTACTTGACCACAGATCACACGTTGCTCTGCAGCCACGAACGCGCGCCGTCTTACTTCAGCACATCAACAATCAGCTTGTTCTTGTCCGCCAACATCTGGGCGGGCGTCATCCAGCCGACATGGCCATCCATATAGAGGATATTCGTGCCCTTGTTGTGGCGGCTATTGACCCCGACCTTGACATTGCTGGTCGCTGAAATATCTGTCTCGCCAAAGGACAGCGACGTCGTCGAGCTGCTCAGGGTAGAGTGTGAGTTTTCCGCCAAGAAGCATATTTCCGACGGCCGGATGATGCTGCTGCGGATATAGCCGTACTGATTGGTGATACGGTAATTCGACGCGTAGGACACGGGCATGTAAAAATACGACTTGTCGGTGCCCGCAGTCAGGACGATCCAGCTGCCGCCGACATTTCCCTCGTGGCCGTTGCGCGAATCACTGGGGCAAGCCAGCATCTTCTTGTCGCCCGCATATGACTTCATCGCATAGCGCCAAGTGCCACGCCCGGTGTAGGCTGTACCGCCAATGGTCTCGCTGAAATTGAAATAGACATTGACAACTTGGTCGTCGTGATCATTGGAGTACATGTCCGCCGCCAAACCGATCTGTTTGAAATTCGACACGCAGGCGATTGTCCGCGCCTTCTCACGGGCCTTGCTCAGAGCCGGCAGCAGCATGGCCGCCAGAATGGCAATGATCGCAATCACCACCAGCAACTCAATCAGCGTAAAGACGTTCCGAAACATCACATCGCTCCTTTACAAGTAACACCATGACAGCCGTCAACGCGTGACAATCCTTCTCAAGAAAGTTCTGCCTGCTGAGTATAGCAAAATTACGCCGGCTTGACAAGGCTCGACGATAATTCTCTGCAGTTATAGGACAAGGCCTCACTCATCGACTGCTATCGACTGTCCTCGACCAAGGCGGACACGCAGGTCCGCCCTTACCAACATCGACTGC
>JAQWBY010000044.1:0-10501 GCA_028706165.1 Lentisphaeria bacterium
CGCTGGTTCATCTTGAAGCGACCGACCAGACCCAGATCGTAGCGACGCGGGTCTTCAAACAAACGCCGGAAAAGCGTGCGGGCATTCGCCAAAGATGGCGGATCTGTTGGCCGCATGCGACGGTAGATCTCTTTCTGCGCCCCTTCCGTCGTCCGCAGATCGAAAGCATTGTTCTTGCTCAAATCCGCCTCTTTCTGCAAGCAGCGGATAAAGTAGTCGCCGATCTCAGCCGTGCGCACCACCGCGAGCTTCTTGATGCCGTTGGCCTTCAGCGACTCAAAGATTTTCTCATTCAAGGACTCCAACTCCGCCACCAACGGCGTCGCCGCGTCATTCGGATCCGCCACCGCCTCCGCGGTATAAAGCTGGGAGGGGTCCTCCTCTTTCATCAGCTTATTGACCGTGATATCCTCAACGCCATAGATCATGTCGAGTATCTCACGGTAGCCATCAAAGCCAAACGCCCGCAGGAAGGTACTGATCAAAAACTTCCGGCGCCGACGCTTGCGATCCAAATAGATATAAATGAAGTCGTTGATATCAAACTGGACTTCCAACCAGGAACCATGGTCAGCGATGATCTTGTAGGAAAACAACGTCTTGTTGCTGGCATGACGCGTCGCTTCAAAGCAAACGCCCGGCGAACGATGCAACTGACTGACAATCACCCGCTCGGCACCGTTGATCACAAAAGAGCCCCGCTCAGTCATCAGCGGCAAATCGCCTAGATAAATTTTCTCTTCCTTGGTATCGCGGTTGTTCGCGCTACGCATGCGGAAAACCACGTTCAGCGCGGCTTGGTAAGTCCCGCCGTCCTTCAAACAATCCACCAGCGGCACCTTCGGCTCACCTATCTCATAGCAGACAAACTCGAGACCGCAATGCGTCTCCGTCGTGCTGTGTTCTTTCTCCGGAAAAATGTCCCGAAAAACTTCTTGCAGGCCCTGATTCTGCCGCTTGTCGGCAGGAACGTCCAGCTGCAAAAATTCCGCATAGGATTTTGTCTGGATTTCAATCAGGTCGGGAATATCAATGACGTCGTGTAAACGACCAAAATTAATGCGTTGTGACATGCTCGCCTTCCGCTTCGTTCGTTGCTGCTTCGGCGCCCCGGGCGGTAGTTCGTGCCCCGTATGCGCATTTGGGAAAAAAGTGCCGATAGCCCCTGCTTTCGGCCGCGACAGACACACGTGACGGACAGGCCCACTGCAAAATCACGGCCATGCCACTGGCGCTGCCACCACGTCTGCCAATTCCCGTAAAGACCCGGCTGTCCACCGCACAAGCTATACTCGCGCCACTGACATGTCCCGCGTCGTCATTCTCGTCCCAACCGTCGCTGCCGTCCACTGCGCAGCCCTGCACTCTGCGCCACTAACCTGCACCGACGTCATCCATAACTAGACTGTAACCGGCGGCAGACCCCCTTGTCGCCAACCACAGTCTCTGAAAACCCTAAAAGACACCCGAGGCCTGTACATGCCAGACCCCGGCTGTCTTGTCTTGCATTCTAGCTGATGCCGAATGACGCTTATTTCACTTCGACTTTGGCGCCGGCTTCTTCCAGCTTCGCCTTGATCTGCTGAGCTTCGTCCTTGCTCACAGCAGTCTTGACGGGCTTCGGAGCCTCGGTCACCAGATCCTTCGCCTCTTTCAGGCCAAGACCCGTAATCGTGCGCACTTCTTTGATCACGTTGATCTTGTTGGCGCCAGCGTCAACAAGAATCACGTCAAACTCAGTCTTCTCTTCAACCGGGGCGGCAGCGGCAGCAGCGGGGCCGGCAGCAGCAACCGCGACCGGAGCCGCAGCGCTCACGCCAAGACGCTCTTCCAAAGCCTTCACCAGCTTGGACACTTCCAAAACCGTGAGACCCTCGATGTAAGAGATGAACTGTTCCATCTTCTCATCAACAACAACTTTGCTCTCGTCGGACATGGCAATAACCTCCGTTTATTAAGCTACCTGCTCGTTCTTCTTGCAGAAAGCATCCAACACATACACAACACTCGCCACCTTGGCATTGAGCACCCGAACCAGCTGGCTGCCAGGAGCCTGGAGCAAACCAAGCAATTGCGCCAGCAAGACCTCGCGAGGAGGCAAATCAGCAAGAGCCCGAGTGTCATTCTCACTCAGCAGAGCGTTTTCGATGTACGAAAACTTCACTGACACCTGATCTTTGCCCTTGGCGAACTCCAGCACCATCTTGACCATGGCCACTGGATCACAGGCACCACTCACCAGCGCCGTGTCACCAGACACGTCTGCCGCAGCCAGCCCATCCATCCCAAGCTCCTGCGACGCAATGCGCAACAGGGTGTTCGGAATGACGTGGCATTCGGCATCGAGGGTGGCAAGTTTGCCACGGAACTCATTGAAGACATTGGCCTTAAGGCCTTTGTAACTGATCAGAACCACCGGCCGCTCGGAAAGCAGCTTCTTCAGGTTCTGCACCATTTGCGTTTTTTCGGCTCTCATGGTCTTATGCCTTTGCAGCAGCTTTGACGTCAAGACGGATTCCAGGGCTCATCGTGGCGCTAAGGGTGCAGGACTGCAGATAAGTACCCTTGGCCGCCGATGGCTTTGCACGGAGGATGGTGGAGAGAACTGCGTTGGCATTTTCGGCCAACGCTTCCGCGCTGAACGACAACTTGCCAATCGGCATCATCACGCAACCGGCACGGTCGCAGCGATATTCAATCCGGCCCGCTTTCGCATCCTTCACTGCACTGGCAGTATCTTCGGTCACCGTACCGGTCTTGGGATTCGGCATCAAGCCGCGCGGACCCAATACCCGACCAAGTGTCCGAACCTCTTTCATTGCCGATGGCGTGGCAATCAAAACGTCAAAATCCAGCCATCCGCCTTTGATCCGCTGAAGCAGGTCCTCATAACCAACTTCGTCTGCGCCGGCGTCTTTCGCCTTCTGCGCGAACTCACCCTCAGCAATCACTACCACGCGCTGTTTTTTGCCGGTGCCTTGAGGAAGCACCATCGCACCGCGCACGATCTGGTCTGACTGCCGGGGGTCGATGCCAAGACGGAAAGCAAGCTCAACCGTCTCGTCAAATTTGGTGGTAGGCATGCTCTTCAAGAGCTGGATACCCTCTTCCAGAGGGTAAAAATCCTGCCGCTTGAATGCCTGCAGCCGGGCACGATAAAGTTTACTTCTCTTCATCGACCACCTCGATTCCCATGCTACGCGCCGTCCCAGCTATAATCTTCACTGCGGCATCCACGCTCCTCGCGTTCAAATCAGCCTTTTTTGTCTCCGCGATCTGCACAAGGTCCTTGCGGGTAACCTTGGCAACAACCTCGCGTCCAGCGGTTTTGGCGCCAGAGGCGATGTTGGCAGCTTTCTTCAGAAGAACAGCCGCCGGCGGTGACTTGGTGATGAACGTGAAAGAACGATCCTGATAGACCGTAATGACGACCGGGATAACTAATCCCGCCTGGGCCTGGGTCGCCGCGTTGAACTGCTTACAGAATTCCATGATGTTGACGCCAGCCTGACCCAGGCTCGGCCCGACGGGCGGAGCTGGATTGGCGGCACCTGCGGGAATCTGCAAGCGCACTTCACCCACGACTTTCTTTGCCATACGTCCTCTTTCACCACGATTTTGGTCAGAACTGGCAGGCACTCTCCCAAATATCGTGTCCTATAGGTTCCATTTCCCGGCAAACACCTGGTTGTCAGATGCCCACCGACCTGCCAAAATGTCTAAGCTGGCCTGGCAGCGCCGGCAATGGCACGGCATGCAGGCAAGCGCAACTCATTATTCCTCTGGTAGTTCTACCTGCCAAGACTCCACTTCAACGGGAGTCGAACGGCCAAAGATACTAACAGAAACGGTCAAGCGCAAACGCACTTCGTCAGCGTTTTCAACGAGACCTTCAAAGCCCTCAAAGGGGCCGCTGGTGACCTTGACCCGCGATCCAACCGGCGGCAGAGTGGGACGCACCGGAGCCGTCAACTCGCTCTCCTCGCCTTCCTTCGGAATCATGTCACTGACTTCCTGTTCGGTCAGCGGCACCGGATGGTCACCACCAATCAGACCAATGACGCCCTGTGTTTCTTTGATGAAACCCCAGGTCTCCGGCTTGAGCTGCTCATTGTCGTCGTAAATCTCGGCGTGTAATAAAACATAGCCAGGAAATAGCTTGCGCTCACTGATGATCTTCTTGCCGTTGCGGCGGTCTTCGACCTTCTTGATTGGAATGATCACCTCGTAGATGCCATTCTCAATTCCGTTGGCCTGGTTCTGCCGACAGCGATGCTCAATGCTCTTGAGAACCCGGTTTTCCTGGCCGGACATCACCTGCATCACATACCACCGCGTTTTGCTGGGCACTTCATCCATATCCTGAATAATCCTTCGCTGATCACCGTGTTCGCTTGCAAGTATTCGCGCCGCCATGTCGTCTGCTTACATACTGCCGGTGATGTAGCGCACCGCGCCCTCAAACAGCCAATCGGCTATCGATACAAACAGACTCAGAATAATCAGTGATGAAACCACTACTACCGTTGATTCGTAAAGTTCCTGCCGGGTTGGCCAAGAGCACTTCTTCAACTCGCTCGTCGTCTCATTGTAGAGGTTCTGAATGGCGACAATAGGGTTTTTCATCTGTCGGTGACTTTCCAAAAGTATGTACAGCGATGTTGCCTGGCTGGCAGCTTGCGGGCGATCGCGGTTCTCTCATTGGCCCGATATATAAGCTGCACTCTCGGCAACGCGCCATGTCAGACTGTTGCCTGGATAAAAATTGGCAGGTGAGACAGGGATCGAACCTGCGACCTGCGGTTTTGGAGACCGCTGCTCTACCAATTGAGCTACTCACCTGCTAGAAAACGGGTAACTGTCAACTGCCTCAGGCAGCTTCTGCAAGACGCCAGACGCACTTAGCGCGTTTCGCGATGCAGGGTGTGCTTCTTCTCGAAAGGGCAGTATTTGTTTTTTTCCAAACGGCCAGGCGTATTACGCTTATTCTTGGTCGTCGAATAGTTCCGGCGCTTGCACTCAGTGCAGGCAAGAATAATAATTTCTTGTGGCATCGGGATAACCTCGGTGAAAATGGCCAGCACACACTCAGCAAAAGCTGTTTGTGTGCCAGCACATTGTGTTCACATTACTCAATGATGTCGGAAACACGCCCGGCGCCAACAGTACGGCCGCCTTCGCGAATGGCGAAGCGCAGACCCTTCTCCATGGCGATCGGAGCAATCATGTCGACTTCCATGCTGATATTGTCACCAGGCATGACCATCTGCACGCCTTCGGGCAGTTTGCAGACGCCAGTGACGTCGGTCGTACGGAAGTAGAACTGCGGACGATAACCATCCATGAAAGGAGTGTGACGGCCACCTTCGTCTTTGCTCAGTACGTAGACTTCAGCCTTGAACTTGGTATGCGGGGTGATGCTGCCGGGAATGGCCAGAACCTGACCACGCTCGACGTCTTCTTTCTTGATACCACGGAGCAGGCAGCCGATGTTGTCACCGGCCTGGCCCTGGTCGAGCAGCTTGCGGAACATCTCAACGCCGGTGACCGTAGTCTTAACCGTGTCCTTCATGCCAACGATGCTGACTTCCTGGCCAACTTTGATGATGCCGCGTTCAACACGACCCGTGACAACCGTACCACGGCCTTCAATCGAGAACACGTCTTCAATCGGCATCAGGAAAGGCAGGTCAAGAGGACGAACCGGGTCCGGAATGTAGCTGTCAATTGCGTCAATCAACTCGCTGATGCATTTGCAGTCAGCCGCTTCGGGATCGCCATTGGCCTGGAGTGACTCGCAGGCTTTCAAAGCGGAACCACGAATGATCGGAATGTCGTCGCCGGGGAATTCGTAGTTGCTGAGAAGCTCGCGAACTTCCATCTCAACCAGTTCGAGCAGTTCTGCGTCGTCAACCTGGTCACACTTGTTGATGAAAACAACAATGGCCGGTACGCCGACCTGACGGGCCAGCAGGATGTGCTCGCGGGTCTGGGCCATCGGGCCGTCTGTGGCGGCGATAACCAAAATTGCGCCGTCCATCTGAGCAGCACCAGTGATCATGTTCTTGATATAGTCCGCGTGGCCGGGGCAGTCGACGTGAGCATAGTGACGCTTCACGCTCTGATACTCGACGTGGGAGGTGTTGATCGTAATACCGCGCTCGCGCTCTTCCGGGGCATTGTCAATTTCGGCATAGCTACGAATATCGCCACCAAACTTCTTAGCCTGTATCATGGTGATAGCGGCGGTAAGGGTGGTTTTGCCGTGGTCGACGTGGCCGATGGTACCGACATTGACGTGGGGCTTATCGCGTTTAAATGTTTCTTTTGCCATTGTCCTTAATCCTTCTGCTTGGGGACTTGGGCAGTACTCTTTTCTGTAAGTACCACCACTGTTCTTCTTCTTTAGCTACCGATCAAAAAAACAAAAAAAGCAAATAACCTCAGCCCATCGCCACAACCACGTTTGTTACTGACTGTGGCCACATTCGCGGCTTGCTAGTATTCTGGAGCCCACGATCGGAGTTGAACCGATGACCTCATCCTTACCAAGGATGCGCTCTACCAACTGAGCTACGTGGGCAGACCTGAAAAACAATCCCGAACGAAAATCATACCCGGGATTTTTGCGGAGCCAATACTTTAGCTTGACCACGCAAGGCTGTCAACTGCATTTCACTCTTTTTGCCACTTTTTTGTGGATTTTTCACGCTGTTCCACGCAGCAGGCCATGCCACCACGGCACGCCCGGGACACAGTCAACTGACCGCTGCCCCGGAGCTGCCGGAGAGTATGGCGCTGACTCAGGCCTTGTCGTCCTCGTCGGCCGGAGCCGCAGCAGTGGCCTTGTCGTCCTCGTCGGCCGGAGCCGCAGCAGTGGCCTTGTCGTCCTCGTTGGCCGGAGCCGCAGCAGTGGCCTTGTCGTCCTCATCGGCCGGAGCCACGTCAGTAGCCTTCTCAGTCTCTTCCTGCGCCCGCTGAAATGCGTCATCCAGCATGCCGCCGAGGCCGCCCAGATCATTGCCGGTGTTGCTGTGCAACGCTGCCAGCGAGGTCGGGATCTCAGAACCCTCGGTCGCGTCTTTCATGCTCAGGCCAATGCGACGCTCGTCCGTGTTGATGTTCTTAACCCGCGCCTTGACCGTGTCGCCAACCTGCACCACGTCCTTCACACGGTTCACACGCTCATCACTGAGCTCGGAAATGTGTATCAAACCATCAATGCCGCCTTCAAGTTCCACAAAGGCGCCAAAGGACGCCAGTTTGGTGATCTTGCCCTCGACAACATCGCCGACCTGGTACTTGTTCTGAATCGTCTGCCATGGATCGTCCGTCAGCTTCTTCATGCTCAGGGAGATGCGCTGATGATCGGCATCGACATCCAAAATCACCGCTTCGACTTCCATGCCCTTCTGCAGTACTTCGCTCGGATGGTTGATCTTGCGGATCCAGGACATGTCGGACACATGGATCATGCCGTCGATGTCGTCCTGAATCTGCACAAAGGCGCCATAGCCGGTCATGTTCCGCACTTTGCCCTTGATACGGGTCCCCTTGGGATAACGCTCCTTGATCACTTCCCAGGGATTCGACTGGGTTTGACGCAGACCGAGAGAGATCTTGCGATCCTCTTTGTTCACGTCCAACACCACCGCCTCGACTTCATCACCTTCGTGCAGAATGTCGCTCGCGCGGTTGACCTTCTTCGTCCACGACATCTCAGACACGTGAATCAGGCCCTCAATGCCCTCTTCCAGCTCCACAAAGGCGCCGTAAGGCATGACATTGACCACCCGGCCCTTGATACGGGAGTCCTTGGGATATTTGACGTCGACAGTGTCCCAGGGATTCCCCTCTTTCTGCTTGAGGCCCAAGGAAACCCGCTGACGCTCGCGGTCGACTTCCAAAATCATCACTTCTATCTCTTCACCGACTTTGACCACTTCGCTCGGATGCGAAACGCGGCCCCAGCTCATGTCGGTGATGTGCAGCAAGCCATCCATCCCGTTGAGGTCCACAAAGGCACCGAACTCGGTGATGTTCTTGACCACGCCACGACGGATCTGCTTGGGAATTAACTCGTCCATCAACTTCGCACGCTGCTCGGCACGAGCGGCCTCAAGCAATTCGCGACGAGACAACACGATGTTGCGACGCTCGGCATTGATCTTTAAAATCTTGAAATCTTCCTGCTTGCCGACGTAATCGTCCAAATTGCGGGCAGGCCCCAGATCAACCTGCGAACCCGGCAGGAACGCCTCGACGCCAACATCGACAATCAAGCCGCCCTTGACGCGATTGCGGATCGTGCCCTTAATGAGCCCGCCTTCCTCGTAGTTGGCAACAATGCTATCCCAGGCCTTCTGCAGCTCGGCCTTATGAATGCTTACCACCGGAATGTTCTCTTCGTCTTCGATCTGCTCAAGATAGACTTCCAGCTCGTCACCAACCTGGATCGTGTCCCAGTTCTTGATCTCCTGACGGTCCACCAGCGCCTCGGCTTTGTAACCAATGTCCAACAGGACACCTTTGTCAGTCTTTTCGGCAACCCGGCCCTTGACCAGGGTGTTCTCCTGAAAATTCACGTTCGTCTGCCCGCCAAGGAGTTCTTCCATGGACGGCATGTCTTCCAGATTGATGTTGTTCTTGCTCATAATTGCTGTTGTTTGGGGGTTACTACTACGTGTTGCTACCTGCTCTCACTGAACTCGGCTGGACACAAACGGGTGCCCACTGACAGATAAAAAGCCGAACTGTAAAATATATGCAATAGACGTCACGATGCAACCCACAAGATGAAATTTTCCTACCGTGCTGCCTAATCTGCATGCGTGACCGCATAGTGTCCGGTCATGGTCAGAAATACTCGCAGCAGCTTAATACGCCATGCTGCCCTTTTGGGCTTCGACTCGTATAGTAATAGGCCATCCACAGTATGCGTATCGCCCCCGACCACTTAACCTTGGGAACTCACCATGCACAGCAGCACGCCCTCTGCACAGATCCGCCAAACCCGCCGTATTATGCTCGGTCGGGTGCCCATTGGCGGTGGCGCCCCCGTGAGCATTCAGTCCATGACCAACACCCCCACTGGCGATGCCGACGCCACCCTCGCCCAAATCGGGCGCTTAGCGGCACTCGGCTGTGACATCGTGCGCTGCGCCGTGCCCAACGCAGCAGTCATGGACGCCTTTGCGCGCATCTGCGCCGAAAGCCCCCTGCCCGTCGTCGCCGACATCCATTTTGACCACGAACTGGCCATCGCCGCCATGGCCGCCGGCGCACACGGCATTAGGGTCAATCCCGGCAATATGAAAAATGAAGACAAGGTCCGTTGTGTCGCGCGCGATGCGGCCCGCCGGGGTTGCGTCGTACGCATCGGCGTCAACGGCGGCAGTCTCGCGCCTGAAGTCCGTCGACGTCTGGGGAATGGCCCCGAAGCCTTCGTCGCCAGCGCCAAGCACTACGTCGAACTCTTCGCGAGCGAAGGCTGTGAGGCATTGAAAGTCAGCCTGAAATCCTCCGATGTGCGCACCACGGTGTCGGCCTGTCGCCTTTTCGCGGGACAATCTGACCTGCCCCAGCATCTCGGCGTCACCGAAGCCGGCCCAATGTCCACCGGCCTGGTCAAGTCCGCCATGGGCATCGGCGCCTTGCTGCTCGACGGCATCGGTGACACCATCCGCGTCAGTCTCACTGCCCCGCCCGAAGCCGAGATTACTGCCGCCAAGCGCATCCTGGAAGCGGCTGGCCTGCGCATCGCCGCGCCGGAAATCATCGCCTGCCCCACCTGCGGCCGCACCAGCATCGACCTACTGCCCCTGGTCACGGCCGTCGAAGAGGCCATCATCGCCATCCAGGCCGACGGCTACGACATCAATCTCCGCAAAGTCGCCATCATGGGCTGCGAAGTGAATGGCCCCGGCGAAGCCCGGGACGCCGATGTCGGCATCGCCGGCAACATGGGCCAGGGCATCCTATTCAAAAAGGGTGAGAAGGTGCGAACCCTGCCAGCCGATCAACTGCTGGACGCACTGATCGCTGAGATCAAAGCCGCCGCCGTTCGCAGAACGCCGTAAGCCAGCCGGCGAACGCGTCAGACGCAAAACACGCAGCACTGCGGAGTTTCGCTCCGGAACAGAACGGGAGAGTGCTTGCGGTCACGAAAGCGACTGCGTTATTTGCCCGCCCCATGCAAGCCGTATTTCCTCAGCAAGTACTCTTTGCCGGGCTGCGCCGCTACGGCCAGGGCGGCATAGCGGCGGCTATCCTCCGCAAAGCCATACCAGTCACAGAGCAGCGCAAGCCGCAGATAGTCGTCGAACACATCCACTGCCGCAGCTCGTTCCTGGCGCTTATTGCTCGCCATATCCTGGCGTTTTTCGGCATAGAAAGCAAAGATGTCCCAAAGCTGGGGCCAGGCCAAGTCCTCAAACCCGACCTGCATGGAATTATCCCCATCCCCGGCGGCGTGGTCGCGACGGCGGACGGTCAGTCCCTT
>JAQWBY010000044.1:10601-17916 GCA_028706165.1 Lentisphaeria bacterium
GGCGTTTTTCGGCATAGAAAGCAAAGATGTCCCAAAGCTGGGGCCAGGCCAAGTCCTCAAACCCGACCTGCATGGAATTATCCCCATCCCCGGCGGCGTGGTCGCGACGGCGGACGGTCAGTCCCTTCTCGTTGGCGCGAGGTATGGCCCCCAGATATGAACGGCCATTCCGCAGAACAATCCGCCCACTCTCGCCGCGATCATAACCGATATAGCGCATCGTCTGCTGTAAGTAGTCCCGCGCCGAGCCGACAATGCGCAGGCGTTCGCGTTCCGTCTCCTGCAGCGCTTCTGGCACAGCATGCAAATAGCGCTTGTTCTCCTCGCGCGTAGTCGTAAAATCAAGGTCCGGCGGTTGGGGACGAGACGCCCACACGGCCGGCGCAATCGTCGCCGCCGTGCCAATCGTCACCGTAACGCCGCTGCCCGCAGCCGGGGTCCCGCCTGCCGCTTCCTGCAGTTCTGCCGTGGCAGTAGCCGCCTCCAGCGCCGTCGGCAACGTCAAGGACGGCGTGTCGGTTATCGGCATGGCATCGCTTCGCCGCTGGCGCAGGCGATAGGCCAGAAACAGGGCGCAAAGGGCCACTAATCCACCAAGCAAGAGGGCGTTGACTATCGTCGCGCCGCGGCCTGACTTACGTCGCGGCCCGGTCATGGCCGCATGCGCAGCCGCGTCCTCAGGCCGCAACCCGCCAGTAGCCAGGTTGCCACCGCCCCGGAGGACCTTAGCTGGACGCTGCTTCGCCCGGCTCTTCTCTTCCAGCACCTTGAGAACGTCGTTGTAACTGCCTGGGCGATCCTCCGGTCGTGTGGAAAGCATGCGGCCCAAACACTCCCCAAAGGCTTGCGAATAGCCCGGGTGAGCCACGTGCAAAGGCTCCGTTTTGCCGGTAGTGGCCCCGACTTCCGCTGGTCGCCGCCCCGTCGCCAACTCATAGAGAACAATCGCGAGGCTGTACATGTCGCTGGCGCGGGTGGCGGTGGCGCCGTCGCGCACTTCCGGACTGGCGTAAGGATCAGCGCTAGCGTCTTTGCCCAAGGCACGCGCCACGCCAAAATCTGTCACCTTGACAAAGCAGTCCTCATCAAATAGGATGTTGCCCGGGGCGAGCCCACCATGGCAGATACCGGCCGCATCGGCTTCCATCAAGGCGCCAATGATGCCGGCCGCACAACGCTGTAGCAGCGCAGGCTCCATCCGTTCCCTGGCCGATGCATAGGGCAGAGCGCGGACATATTGCTGCACCGCGTAGGCACCACCGTCGTCACTGCGACCACAGGCATACACAGACACCACCTGCGGATGGCCTATCGTCGCCATTCGCCGAGTCACCGCCAGAAAAGCCTCCAGCTGCTCCCCACTAAAACGGCCACCGCCGGTTATCACCTTGACGCATACCTCACGGTCCAAAGTCGTATCCAAGGCCCGGTACACATGAAGAGCCGCCGCCTCATGTAAAATGTCTTCCAGGAGTATGGACTGAAACCACTTCGGCACCCGAAATTCCACTCCGCAATGCGGACAGGGAAACAAACTCAACGGTGTTAGCTCACTGACGTCGAGCTTCCGCTGGCAGCCGGGGCAGCGTATTTTCATGGCAGATTGGCTGGAATGCTCGGTCATTTCCTCAGTCTCAATAGTGCTTCAGTGGAGTAACAATGGAACGGAAAAAATGTTCAAGCTGCCACACAATCGGCAAACGCCAATGCGATGAACGGTGGCAACGACCTTGAACACATACGAAACAGCGACCCATTATAGCAAAATTGTCCCGCGAGCTCAAGAGCAGCAGCAGCGTTTTCGCGCCATACGGGCACCAATACCACCTGTCCAGACCATGGCCTGGACATGCCAGCAACCGCCAGCCGGTAGAAACTCGACACAAAAAAAGGCATGGCCATCATAAAACAGCCATGCCCACAAAATAACCGGCAACTGCTCTTAGCGCGCCGCTTTGGCCTGTTCAACCAACTGCGTGAACGCCGCCGGATCAGTGACCGCCAAATCCGCCAGGACCTTGCGGTTAATCTCAACACCGGCCTTGTTCAGACCATCAATCAGCCAGCTATACTTGAAGTCGGCAGCCCGGCAGGCAGCGTTGATGCGCTGCGTCCACAAACTGCGATACTGGCGTTTTTTTTGCTTGCGGCCCACAAAGGCGTTTGCCATCGCGTGGTCCACCGCTCCGTAAGCCATACGGATCAGCTTGCTGCGATTACCACGGAAGCCCTTGGCCTGACGTAATACCCGCTTGCGCCGCTTGCGCGAAGGAACTGCATATGTCGTTCTCATCTTATCTCTCCAATGTGCCTTTGCCTTGCTACATGGCACCAGGATGGCACGTCCTGTTTGATCACATCTCTATCAGCACACTCACCACTCAGCTCACAGGCCGTAAGGCAAAGAAGCCTTCAAGCGAGCCATCTCGCTTGACGTCACCGCCGTGTCGCGACCCAAACGGCGCTTGCGGCTAGAACTTTTTTTCGTCAAAATGTGACGGCCATTGGCACAGTTGTGGAGATACTTACCCGTCCCCGTTTGCTTGAAGCGCTTGGCGGCGGCCTTCCTGGTCTTCATCTTTGGCATTGCTTGTCCCGTCCTATGAACACTAATCCATTACGCTCAAAAAAAAACGTACATTCACTTTATAGGATATCCGCCCGCAAAAAACAGGAACAGCGCCGGGGCCGCTGTTCCCTTGCTCTTCGTTTACCGACAGGTCCGGTGCGCAGCCCCAGTCATTTCTGAGGCTTCGGAGCCAACACCATAATCACATTTCGGCCAAACTGTTTCGCAGGTGAATCCACCACAGCAACTTCACCAACCGTCGATACCAGCCGCGCAAGAACCTGCATGCCCAAGTCGACATGGGCCATTTCACGGCCGCGGAAGGCGAGAAGAACTTTTACTTTATCACCCTTCTCCAAAAAAGCAATCGTATGGCGGGCTTTTGTCTGGAAATCATTGTCATCGATATTCGGATGCATCTTGACTTCCTTGACCTTCTGCTGGATCTGCTTGCGTTTCGCTTCCCGCTGACGCTTGCACTCCTGATACTGGAACTTGCCAAAGTCCATGATGCGGCAGACCGGCGGGTCAATCTTGCCGGCGATTTCCACCAAGTCCAGTCCGGCGGCATGTGCGCGCTCCAAGGCGGCCTCGAAACTTAGCAAGCCGAGCTGCTCATTGTCTTCCGAGATGAGGCGGACAGTCTTGCCCCTGAAAAAACGATCACCGGTTTTTAGCTGACGTGCGATGGGAGGATCCTCCTATACTAGGGTTACTAATCAGACAGCGCCGGCCCCTTTGGGCAAGCGCTGCGGCGGCCGGCCCAACCCGGCCGCCATGAATCATCGTCTCTAAAAGCTGTATACACTAACGCTATGCCTGGCATCTAGCAAATCAACCATGGCAGGTCACGGCGTCGCCTACTCTACTGCATGTCGTCATTTTCCTTGCGCGCGCGCTCCAGGAAAGCTGCGAAAGGCATGGCGCCCTCTTCGCCTTGGGCACGACTACGAACGGACACTTCCTGCTGCTCGGCTTCGCGCTCGCCGACAATCAACAGATACGGTAGGCGCTGATTGCGCCCGCGACGGATCTTGCCGCCAATGGGATCGGCCTCCACATCCACGCTCACGCGCAAATGCGCCGCCTTCAGCTGCGCCGCCAAATCCTGCGCGTAGCCCTCAAACTTCTCGCTAATGGGCAGAATGCGGATCTGTTCCGGCGCCAGCCACAGCGGAAATGCGCCGGCGTAATGCTCGACCAAAATGCCGAAGAAACGCTCTATGGACCCCAGCAGCGCCCGGTGCACCATGTAGGGCCGGTGCTTCTGGCCGTCCTGGCCGACATAGGTCATATCGAAGCGCTCCGGCAGATTGAAGTCAAACTGGATGGTGCTGGTCTGCCATTCGCGCCCCAGCGCGTCCTTGATCTTCAAGTCGATCTTCGGGCCGTAGAAGGCGCCGCCGCCTTCATCCCGCTCGCAACTGACGCCCTCGGCGTGCACGGCTTTCTCCAGCGACACCAGCGCCTGCTCCCACATGGAGTCGGCGCCTACGGCTTTGGCAGGACGCGTCGCCAGGTAGGCCTTGATGTCCTTGAAGCCAAATTTCTTCCACATGAACAGACTGAAGCGGAGCACCTCGCGAATTTCGTCCTCAATTTGTTCCGGCGTGCAGATAATGTGGGCGTCGTCCTGGGTAAAGCCGCGCACGCGCAACAGTCCATGCAGCACCCCGGCCTTCTCGTAGCGGTACACCGTGCCCAGCTCGGCCCAGCGTAGTGGCAGTTCGCGATAGGAACGCGGGCGGTCCTTGTACACCTCGATATGGAAGGGACAATTCATCGGCTTGACGTAGTAGGGATCGCCATCCACATCCATGGACGAGTACATGCCCTCGCGATAAAAATCCAAGTGGCCACTGGTTTCCCACAGCAGCGCTCGGCCCACGTGCGGCGTGTACAGCAGTTCGTAGCCGTGGTCGTAATGGGCCTGCTTCCAGAAGGTCTCAATCACATGCCGCACCCGTGCACCGTTGGGATGCCAGCAGATCAGCCCAGGGCCAATCTCCTCGTGCGTGCTGTAAAGGTCCATCTCAGTGCCAATGCGGCGATGATCGCGCTTCTTGGCTTCCTCAATGCGGTCGAGATACGCCTGCAGCTCCTCTTTCGTCGCAAAGGCCGTGCCGTACACCCGCTGTAGCATCGGATTCTTCTCGTTGCCACGGAAATACGATCCGGCAATCGAGAGCAGCTTCACCGCGCCAATTTCCGTGCTGACCGCGACATGCGGCCCGCGACATAGATCAACGAAGTCCGCGCATTGGTAGAGACTGACCGCCTCGCCCTCGGGAATGTCATCCAGGCGGGACAGCTTGAAGGTCTGATTGCGCTCCGCGAAATACTGCCGAGCCTCTTCGCGGCTCACTTCCCGACGCTCGAATTGCAGCTGCCGGCCAAGCATCTTGCGCATCTCTTTCTCAATCGTCTTGAGGTCCTCCGGCACCAGCCGGTGACTCATGTCAAAGTCGTAGTAAAAGCCCTCGTCCGTCGCCGGACCGATGTCAAACTTGACATCAGGATATAATTTCTGCACCACGGCGGCCATGATGTGCGCCGCGCTGTGACGAATCATCTGCAAATCTGAATTCGACATTGGTTCAACTCTCCTCAGCCCGCCACTCCAGCCACTTTCGGGCCTGGACAAACGAGCACTTGCTATGGGGTAAAATCAGCAAAAAAACACGGCGGGCAGCGACCAAATCAAGCCCCCTAGCCGCCATGGCACTTACTCCAGGACGCCCTTGGTGGACGGCACCGCCGTGCTGCCGGCTTGACGGGCGGCAGCCTGCGCCAACGCCCGACCGAAAGCCTTGAAAATCGCCTCCATGCCGTGGTGGGACTCCTCACAGGCCAACAGGTCGACATGCAGCGTCAACCCGGAGCTGTTGACCAGGGCCTGGAAGAACTCGCGGAAAAGCCGGCCGCTCACGCCGCCGACAATCGTCTCCGGCAAGCTCACTCGCCAGGATAGATGCGGCCGGCCGCTAAGGTCCAGAACCACCCGCGCCAACGACTCATCCATCGGCACAAAAGACGACCCGAAGCGAGTTATCCCGCGCTTGTCGCCCAACGCATCTTTCAGCGTCTGGCCAAGCGCAAGGCCAATGTCCTCCATGGTATGATGAGCATCGACGTCGAGGTCGCCCTTGACAGCCAGCTGGAGGCCAAAGCCGCCATGGCAGGAAAAAGCGTGCAGCATATGGTCAAAAAATGGCACGCCGCTTTGGATCTCCGGCTCGCCGGCAGCGCCATCAAGCAGCAACTCGATGCGGATATCCGTCTCCCGAGTCGTGCGTTTCACTGTCGCCTGACGTTTGTTCGCCAATGTCTGTCCTCGTTCATTAAGGTGTCGCTACGGCAAATTCCGTAAACCAGTAATATATAACGCCATGGCCAATTGCAAAATCATCCCGCGCACGGCAACAAGGGGAAATGACCCGGAGCGCATAAAAAAATATCCGGCGGCGGTACTTACCCACCGCCACCGGCTGCCACCGCGAGGAATCTGCCCAGCGTCACCGACGCGTCTTAGTCCTTCACCAGGTCGCAGACGCCCGGCCCGAAATGCTTGAGCATCACGATGGGGTCAACGGGCGACTCATTAACGATGGTCACGCCGGCCTGCGCGGCCTTTTCGGAGACGAAATACTCGTCGTAGGTCAGCTGGCCGAAGCGGATCATGGTCGGCGTTTCAAGGCGCTGGCCGTTGATCATGCCGTGCCCCTGCATCATGATAAAGCCGTAGGCGCCCTTGTCCTTGATGACGGCCGTGCGGCCGGGCAGCACCGTCAGCGACTTGGCACTGACTGCGGGCGACTTATAGCAAATCCAGCTGTCTTCATAACCGCCGTCGTGCATCGCAGCCAACTCGCCAGCCAGTTTCGGCCGCATATGCCGATGCTCGCCCATCTGCGGGTCGACATTCAGCTCCCAGTCCATCACCTCCAGCAAGTAGTCAATGCTGCCGATCTTGTCCTCGGGGCAGTTCTTCCACAATAGCTCTTCGGGAATAATCTGGTCATCCACCAGCGACTGGTACATGGCGAAGACGTCCGACGCGGCCTGCGGTTCGTAGGTGCACAGGCTGCCCGGCGCATGCAGCAGCCCCGGCGGGACATCCCAGCCCGTGCCGGGCTCCAAACGATAGGCACGGGACAAATTCGTCAGCTTGTTGTCCCCTTTGGTGAAATTCTCCAGGCATTTGCGGACCTGTTCCTTGGTGGTGCCGGGTTCGAGTCCGAGGAAAGTGAAGGGAAAATGGCCGCCGTGGTTATTGACCTGCGCGGGGAAGTAATAGCACTCGGGCTTGCCGCGTTGACCGACCAGCGCCGCGTGCTCATCGCGATGGTGGATGTGATGCGGCAGCGGGCCGAGATTGTCAAAGAATTTTGAGTAGATGGGCCAGGCGTGGAAACGCTCCCACAGATTCTTACCGATGAGTTCGCCCTGGAGTTCACTGACGGCGTCCCGCAGGGTCACCTGCGAACCGTCGTTGCAGATGATTTGGCTCAGGCCCTCGTTCTTCCCGGTCAGGGGGCCGTTGTCCGCCGGCGTGGTCGATGCAAACCAGCGCTCGTCAATGCCGCCGCGCTCGCCGCCGAGCGCGTAGTAGTCGTCGGGATGCAGCTTGATCCGCCGCCCCGGAATGCAGAACGACCGCGGCACCCAGTTGGGCGCCAAACGCAGAATACCACCATTGGCATCAAATGTCTTCTTGAGCTGTCCCATCGTCGCACTCCTTCTGCA
>JAQWBY010000350.1 GCA_028706165.1 Lentisphaeria bacterium
CTGGAGAACGCGGAGGCGGCACTCCACCTGCGGTGTCAGCTTAAAACCAACAACTGGAGCATGTTCTACGCCGATTTACTCAATGGCCTGGCTGCATAGGCGTTACCCACTTTTGGGAATTGCACCCTTCGTTCCCTGCCGGAGACTCACGACTGTGCGCGACCGACAAACTGATCCAATTCTCTAATCTTCGCCGCATCCAGGGGGCTCACGCCGCCCAGCTGTCGCACGATCAACGTATGCCGCGCGGCGACTTCCAGTAGCTCCAAGCGATCAAAGGCCGCCAGCAGCGTGTCGCCGACGGCCAGCACGCCGTGGTTTTCCAGCAGCAGACAGACGCTATCGCCCATGCCTGCGGCCGCCCGCGTGGCCAGGTCGTCAGTGCCCATCAGCGCGTAAGGTATGAATGCCGGCCGCCCCAGCAGCGCGTAGGCCTCCGCCGTCAGCGTCGTGTCCAGCTCCACGCCGCGCACAGCGCAGAAGGCGCTGGCCGTCACCGGATGGGCATGCACAATCGCTTGCACGTCCGGCCGCCGCCGGTATAGCGCCAGGTGCATGCCGGTCTCAATGCTCAGCCCGAGCTCGGGCGTGAGACTACCGCCACCGGCCAATTCGACCACGCCCACGCCGGACGCCGCCAGCTCGGCCTTGTCCAGCTTCGACGCCGTAATCGCCACGCAGCCATCGCCCACCCGACAGGATATGTTCCCGCCGGACGTGGTCGTCAGGCCCTGTCGATAGAGCCGCCGCATGAAATAGGCGACCTGTTCCCGTTCCTCTGCATAGATCATCGTCACTATCTTTCCAGAACCAGGCCGCAGCCCGGCGCCATCACTTCAAGTTCATCATGTAGTAATGGGTGATTTCTTGCTCACGGCCGAAGATGTTCGCGATCAGCGCGCTACGGATCCACATGCCATTGCGCATCTGCCGCCAGTAGACCGCCCGGGGGTCATTATCGCAAGCCGGGTCCAGTTCCTGCCGCCGCGGCAGCGGGTGCAGGATCACGCCCGTGCGCTTGAGAACCTGCAGGTCCGCTGCCGTAAACGAGTAGTCCGCCCAGTTGTACTTGGGCTTCTCGCCATCCGGATTGTCCCACTCGCTCTGCACTCGCGTCATGTAGATCGCATCCGCATCGGGGATGGTCGCTTTGAAGTCGGTGGTGACATCGTAGTTCACCCCGGCAGCATCCAGCTGGTCAAGGATGTCCTGGCCAATCTGCAGCGCCTCCGGCGCCGCAAAGGTCTGGCGGATGTTTGGATAGTAGGTCAAAAGCCGCGACAGCGAGCGCACCGTCCGCCCGCGCTTGAGATCGCCGCAGAAAACCACGTGCTTGTTCTCAAGTCCGCCATTCTTCTCAAAGCTGCGCTGCAAAGTGTAGATGTCCAACAAGGCCTGCGTCGGATGCTGGTCCTTCCCCGAACCGGCATTGATGATCGGCAAGGGCCGTTCGGTGTTGGACAACATCCACGCCATCTCTTCGACAAAGCCCTGCCAGGGCGTCCGCATGATGATCATGTCAAAATAGGACCCGAAAGTCCGCACCGAATCCGTCGGCGTCTCGCCCTTCATCTCGCTGGAGATGGACGTGTCGCGCACTTCCGCCACCCGCATGCCGAGTATCTGGCAGGCGGCATAGAAAGACAGAAAAGTCCGGCTGCTCGGCTGGCTGAAATACAACATCGCGCGCTTGTGACAAAGCAGGTCCGAAAGAAATTTCATGCCGTCGCGGCTCTTGGCGATGCGCCGGATGCGCGTGGCCAGGTCGCAAAGCAGGTCCAGGCTGTCGCGCTCGAACTGCTGGGCAATCAGCGCGTGATAGGGCCGACCGCTGGACTGTACCAGGTAGGGCGCGCGTTCGTCCGGACTGAGGGCGCTGAACTGTTCCCAGCTGATCTCATCAAGCCGCTTGCGTTTTAGCATCGCTGTCTCTCCAAATTTGGGTCATGGCTTATCATGGTCAACGCACGCCATCCATCCGCAAAACCCGCCCACACTCAGGCAAGCGAGGACAGGATCATCGCCTTGATGGTGTGCATACGATTTTCCGCTTCGTCAAAGACCTTCGAAAACGGCGCCTCGAACACATCGTCGGTCACTTCCAGCGCGCCGGTGGTCTTGCTCACGTCCGTGCTGTTGTCGTGGAAGGCCGGCAGACAGTGCAGGAACATCACCCGGCCGGAGTCGAGGTTGCCCGTCGCGCGCACGAGGTCCATGTTCACCTGGAAGGGCCGCAACAGCTGCAAGCGTTCCTGAAATACGGCCTCCTCGCCCATGGACACCCACACGTCGGTATACAGAATATTTGCCCCCCGCACGCCCGCCGCCGGATCATGGCTGACACTCACCGTCGAGCCATGCCGCGCCGCTGCCGCCTCGGCCATCGCCAGCACCGCCGGATCAGGCGACAACTCCGGCGGACATACGTCCACCACGTCAATGCCGGCCTTGGCACAGCCGATCATCAACGAGTTGCAGACGTTGTTGCGCCCGTCGCCCACAAAGGCCAGTTTCAGGCCCTTGAGGGTCCCAAAATGCTCCTTGACCGTCTGTAAATCCGCCAGTATCTGGGTGGGGTGCCACTCGTCCGTCAGGCCATTCCACACCGGCACGCCCGCATTCTCCGCCAGCTCTTCGACGATACTGTGAGCGAAGCCTCGGAACAAAATGCCGTCAAAGAGCCTCCCCAGCACCCGGGCGCTGTCCTTCACCGACTCCTTCTTCCCGAAATGAATATCGCTCTGCCCCAGATACTCGGCATTGCCGCCCTCGTCCCGCACGGCGACCACCGTCGCACAACGCGTCCGGGTCGATGATTTCTGGAAGACCAGGCAGATATTGCGCCCTTTGAGCAGGGGATTCTGCAGATGTTCGCCGGCCTGCTTCCTCGCCTTCAGCGCAATGGCGAAATCCACCAGACCGAGCATCTGTTCGTCACTGATATCAGCCAGCCGCAGTAGCGACTTGTTCTTTAAGCCCAACGACGGTATCATGTTCATAATTCACACTCCTATCGCAATCGTTCTGTCGTCTCATGGTATGATCTGCGTGCCAATGCCCTGGTCGGTGAACAGCTCCAGCAGCAGCGAATGTCGCACCCGACCGTCAATCATGTGGACTTTGCCCACGCCCGCCTGCAGGGCCTCGGCGGCGCTCTGCAACTTCGGCAGCATCCCGCCGGAGATGACGCCATCACGCGCCAGCTGCTCAATCTCGCCCATGCGAATCGTCGATATCAGACTGTCCTCGTCAGCCGCATCACGCAACACCCCCGGCACGTCGCTCAGAAAAACCAGCTTGCGCACTTTCAGCATCGCCGCAATCACACAGGCGGCCATGTCCGCATTGATATTATACACCTGGCCATTCATATCGCAGGCCAGCGGCGTGATCACCGGCACTTCACCCCGAGACATGATCCAGTTCAACTGCGGCGTGTCCACATTCACCACCCGGCCGACAAAGCCCAGGTCGATCGCCGCGCCAGTCCCCTTGTCCACCGTCGTCGTCCGCTCACAACGCAGCACGTTCTTGCCGGACACCGCCGCCGCCACCGCGCCGCTCTCCCGGAGCATGCGCACCAGATCAGCATTGACCACCTGATGCAACACCTGATCCACAACCGTGATGGTCTTCTCGCAGGTGTAGCGCAGGCCGTTGATAAACCGCGTCGGCACGCCCTGAGCCTTCAACTCGGCACTGATGGCCTTGCCACCACCATGGACAATCACCGGCCGCATCCCCGCCGAAGCCATGAAGGCGACATCGCGCAAGACCCCACGCGTGACCTCGGGATCCTCCATGGCACTGCCGCCGAACTTCACTAGCACCACACTGCCATGAAAGTCCTGGATATACGGCAGGGCCTCCAACAATACGTCGGCTTTCGCTATCAGTTCTTTCATCTGCGCTGTCACCTTCTCTTTGCCAAGCACCAGACTTATCTCAAAAAAAAGTTTAATTTAAATCCTCAACTGAATTCTTCACGCCGCTTGCCGCACGATCGCCCCAAATTACGTAGGCGGTCAGTGATTGATAACAGCCGCTCACAGGAGACGCTGCGGACCGTGGGAACTCCTGGGAGCGCCGCTGGGCCGACAAAGCAGGATTATGTCCATAGTGTCCATAGAGACGCCTGGTGCCTCCCGGGGACCGCCCGCACCGCTATCGAACGGGGGCCGCCGCGAAACCGTGGAGGCGGGAACCGGCGACAACATTGGCCCAGCAGGTCGCGTCCCATCGCGGCGATAAGGGGCATATCGCGCCGATATTATCAATGGCT
>JAQWBY010000351.1 GCA_028706165.1 Lentisphaeria bacterium
TGGCCGAAATCTACCCGCAGGCCATCGCCAATCACGGCGACACCAGCCGACTGCAATGCGTCTTCCAGCGCGCCCGCAACGGCGAAAAAATCGTCGTCGGCGTCATCGGCGGCTCCATCACCGCCGGCGCCAAAACCAGCAAGAGCGACTACAGCTGGGGACGGCAATTCGCCGCCTGGTGGGAAAAGAATTTCCCGCAGAGCGAGGTCGTCTTCGTCAACGCGGGCATTGGCGCGACCGGCACGGCCCTGGCCATCCACCGCGCCCAGCGCGATCTACTCAGCCAGCGACCCGACGTCGTCGGCGTCGAATTCTCCGTCAATGACACCGCCAATGCCGACGCCATTGAAACCATGGAAGGCCTGCTGCGCCAAATCCTCAGCCAGGAGCAGCAGCCGGCAGTTGTCATGCTCCACACTATGAACAGCAACGGCGGCAATGCCCAGCAGTTCCACCTTGATGTCGCTAAACACTACCAGGTGCCTGCAATTAGTTACCGCGACGCCCTCTGGCCACTGATCGCCGCCGACAAACTGGAATGGAGCGATCTCTCACCCGACACTGTTCACCCCAATGACATCGGCCATACCTACTGCGCCGCACTTGTCAATCAGTTCCTCGCCGACTGTCTCGCCGAAACGCCCGCCGCACCCCCTGTCGCCATCAGCACCGCGACGCTGCCGGCGCCACTGGTAGGCACCGCCTTCGATTCCGGCGAGGTCATCGATCCGGGAAGCCTCGACATCATCAGCAACAAGGGCTTCACCCTCGGCGCCGCCGACCGCCGCTGGGGCCAGCCATGGATAACAACCACCCCCGGTGCAAGCATCTCCTTCACCATGGACGGCCCCACCATCGCCATGCTCTTCTGGCGCATCAAAGGCCCCATGGGCAAAGCCCGCATCAGCATCGACGGCGAACCAGTCACCGTCGTCGACGCCTGGTTCGCACAAACCTGGGGCGGCTACACGCCATACCAACTGATCTGCAAAAACAAGCCCGGACGCCATGTCGTGACCATCGACGTCCTGACCGAGAAACATCCCGACAGCGATGGCCACGCCTTCGAACTGCGAGCCGTTCTCCGCGCCGGCGTGAAATAAACGTCTACCGGGCTTAACCGCCTCGGCGCTGATTCCACCCTCCGTCCGGACATCAAAGAGGCGACCAGCAAGCGCGACGATGGCGGCGAAACAAACGCCCCGACAACCCATGCACCGGCCAACATACTGCGCCTTGCGCCAGCCCCCTACAGCCCCCTACAGCCCCCAGTGCACCGCGCAAATAAAGGAAACGCCTGACGATGTCATCACCGTCAGGCGTTTTACATTGAGTTGAAAAACCGACTTGTCCTCAGAATTGATTGTGGCCGAAAAGCTTGCCACCAGTGGACGAACTCAGCACCTGATTGGCGTTATGGCCCGCCGCGTGGCCATCGGCAAAGATGCCGTTCATGGTGTTGTTGTGCAGGTCCAAACGCACCACCTCCTTCGTGAGATTGCACACGGGGCAAAAATGCGTGTAGGCATAATCACGCTCGGCATACACCAGCAAAGCCGATGGCTCCTTGAAATCCGCCAGGCGCCGCGATTTCTGCTTGCCGTCACCAACCCATGCGTGCGTCTGCAAGGCGCAATAATGAAATTTCAGTGTTGGCGCCAGCGCACCGCTTTCCAGTTTACACGCCCAGGTGCCACAAATGGTGCTATTTGACGGGCAACCGTAGGTTTTCCAGTCGCCCACATAGGGCTGTAGACGTTCCCACCACCACGGCGCGTGGGTTACGCCATCCAGCGCCGTGTATACCGGCGGCAGAAAATCCTCGCTGTCATTGGCGTACATAGTGTTGCTTAATCCCAGCTGCTTCAGATTCGACACGCAACCAATCGTCCGCGCCTTCTCCCGGGCCTTGCTCAACGCCGGCAGTAACATCGCCGCCAAAATGGCAATAATCGCTATCACCACCAGCAACTCAATCAGCGTAAACCAACGGGCTAACCTAGACATACTCAGCCTCCTTTCAACCTCACTGGAACCCCAAGGAACGTGAAAGCCGGGAAAAACGCACGAATGCGTTAATGATAACCATAAATGGGAACAAATACAAGGGCGGATACAAGAGTCACATCTATAGTCGGGCACCTTGATGGCCATGCCGCCGCAAATCACAGACATAGGCACCGGGCCTTCTTCACACCAGGAATGCCCCGCTCTCCGGCATCGCCCACCAGACACCATCTCCCATCACGGAAAGCCCCCCCCTCGGCACCGGGCAGAAAAACCTCGCCAGCCATTGAAAAGGCATTGCTCATTCGCTATACTAGGATCTCGCCGCAGCCCCATTTTTCTGCCGCCGATCAGCCCACTCCGACCAAGGGTGCCCAGATCGGATCCCGGCCGCCCGCAGCCCGTGCCACGTCACCGGGCAAACGAGCCGGTCGGAACCATGGCACCAAATAGCCGTAACCGGGTCCAAGGCGGCGTCTGGGGGCAATTCTGTGCCAAATGCTCATCTTAGCATGAAATAACGGGTAGGTGTCCAACGTGAAAGCCTTCATTGCCATTGTCCAGCAGACCATGCGCTCTGCTATACGTTCAAAAGTATTCCACATTCTCTTCGTCCTCATCCTCCTGGCGGTCTTTCTCCTGCCCATGACCGTATCCGGCGATGGCACTGCCGTCGGCCTGGTACAGATATCACTCACCTACTCGCTAGGCATTGTCGTCACCCTCATTTCCACCACCACACTGTGGCTGTCCTGCTCGCAGCTCTCCCACGAAATTGAGGCTTACAATATCCACCTGGTTGTGTCCAAGCCTTGCCCGCGCTGGCTGCTCTGGCTCGGCAAGTGGTTCGGCATCTTCGCCATGCACAGCGTCATCCTCCTGGTCTCGGCCGCCATCGTCTTCGCACTCATCCAATGGCGAGTCGCCAGAGGCAATTTCTCCGAGGTCGAACTCACCCGCCTCGACAAGGAAATCCGCGTCGGCCGTCGGGCCTTCTTTCCCGACCCAGAGCAGTACGACGCCCAAGTCGATGCCGATTACGAACGCCGCCTGGACGAATTTGCCGGCCAGGATCCCGCCACCGTCAAGGCCGAACTCCGCCGCCAGTTGGTCGCCAAAAGCGGTGACATCCAGCCCGGCCACATGAAAAACTGGTCCTTCACTGGCGTCCAGACCAAATCCGCAGACGACCCGCTCTTTATCCGCTATCGGCTGTTTTCCGGTTCCACGTCCAGCACCAACCAGCAGCTGATGCCCTGCCTGTGGGGCTTGAAAGACCCCACCGCCGCCGCGACCATCGCCGATCCCTTCGTCTATCAACAACTGAAGGTCATGGGCGGCAGCTTCCAGGAAATGCCCATTTCCAACCTCACCATTGACAAAGACAATGACAACCGCGTTGTGCTGCGTTACATCAACCCGCCGGTAGAATACTGGGAAGGCGCCGAACCGACCTCCGCAGTCTTCCAAGCCCAGGACGGCCCAGCTATCTTGGTCGCCGTCACCGGCTTCGCCGCCAACTACTGGCGCGCCATGGTGCTCGCTGTCCTGCAACTGGCCTTCCTGGCCGCACTGGGCTGCACCGTCAGCGCGGCCTTCTCCACACCGGTGGCTGCCTTCGTCGCCGTGGCATACCTCGTCATCGGCCTCTCCGTACAAGCCGCCATCACCGCGCCACTGCAAAACGACGACGGGTCATGGAAATACAAGGGCTTCAGCGATATGGCCGCGCATAAATTCGCCCAAGTCGTCGGCCAACTCGTCGTCTCCGTCGATGACCTTGACGCCACGTCGGACTTGGCCCGCGGACGCCTCGTCGAAGGCCGCCGCATCGGTATGGCCTTCGCCACCCTTTTCTGTCTGCGTACCGGCCTCATCGCCGGCGTCGGCATCTGGATTCTTAGCCGCCGGGAATTGGGCACCGTCATCAGAAAATAGCCCCCGCCGCGACTCATTCACGACCACTATATACGAACACCATAGCCATTGCGTCACATGAAAAAATTAGCCAGCAGCATCCTCATTTTTATCGTCGCCTTCTTTATCCTCGGCGCCGCGCTCTCGGCCATCCAAGGCCGCATGAACGCCATACGCTACAGCGAGCGTCTCACCGATGACGACCCGCTGGAAAATGCACCACCGCTGGTGGCCTTCACCAGCGTCGCCCTTGGAGGCTTCCGCGGCCTGGTCGCCGACTATCTCTGGCTGCGTTCCAGCAAAATGCAGGAGGAGGGCAATTACTTCGAAATGGTGCAGCTTGCTGACTGGATCGTCA
>JAQWBY010000352.1 GCA_028706165.1 Lentisphaeria bacterium
TTCGTTCATGCCGCTGACTTCGAAGATGCGCTGTTCGATGCCGTCGAGGAGCTGATGGACGTCCTCATCGCAGTCATAGCAGTGGATAATGGTATCGGTGCAAGTGCTGATGATGCGGCGCAGGACGGCGTTCTGGCGGACGATGTCGAGGTAGTGGTCGATATTGGCGGCGGTGGGGACGCTGTCCATGAGCTGGACGATGTAGGAGCGGCCGCCGACCTCTTCGAGGCGGCCGCTGCGTTCGAGGTGGTCGGCCAGAATCACCGGGTCCATGCTGGCGTTGCCTTTGTCGGCGCTGAGCGCAAGCATGGCGTCAAAGATGATCTGGTGGGCCGGGCGGTAGAAGGCGCCTTCAAATTTGAGGCTGGAGAAGGCCGCCGTCGCCGCGTCCGGCGAGATCATCATGGCGCCGAGGACGGCGATTTCAGCCTCGGGGTTGTGGGGCTTGGGACGGTCGAGATTAAGGAGGGACACCGTCGTGGCGGGCGTCGTTGCGTGGTCGTTGCTGGGGCTGGGCATGGTCTGGCTACTCTCTTGCGGAAGGATGGGACGGTGGTGGCGCGCGGCGCGGCCGCGCGGGGGGGGCTGACAACCCTGACAATCTACCCCGCTATTGCGGCAAAAAAAGGCCGCGCAAGTGAATGCGCGGCCTTGACGTCACAGCAGGTCTTTGACCTGCATGAACTTAGTTGTCAGCTTTTTTTTCGTCGGCACGGACGACTTTGACGCTGACGGTCCCACGCACGTCGGCGTGGAGTCGGATGTCGACGCTGTGTGAGCCGAGTTCGCGGATGGGCTCGGGCAGGATGATGTCAGCGCGGTCGATGTCCATGCCCTGGGCGGCGAGGGCGTCGCTGATCTGGCTGACGCCGACGGAGCCGTAAAGCTTGTCATTTTCGCCCGCGGCGACTTCTACGGTCAGCAGGAGTTTGCTGATCTTGTCGGCCATGGCTTTGGCGACATTGACGCGTTCTTCGTGTTCCTGCTGCAGGCGGAGCTTCTTGGCCTCAATGCGCTTGAGGGCGCCGGGGGTGATGGCTTCGGCGAGCTTGCGCGGCAGCAGGTAGTTGCGGGCAAAGCCCTCGCTAACGTGGACTTCGTCGCCGATGCGGCCGAGGTCCTGGACATCTTCCAAGAGGATAAGTTGTACTGACATGGTGTTGAGTTCCTTTCCGGCTTGATCAGAGAACCAGCGCCAGGATACGGGCGCGTTTTACGGCTGCGGTCAGGAGCTGCTGGTGTTTGTAGCAGTTGCCGGTGATGCGGCGGGGCAGAATCTTGCCGCCTTCGGTCTGGTAGCGGCGAAGTAATTCGACATCTTTGAAGTCGATGTGGAAGATTTTGTTTTCGCAGAGGCGGCAAACTTTTTGCCGGACGATTTTGCGGCGGCGTCTCGGTTTTGTGGTTTTCATGATTGACTCCTCAAGTAGCTGGGTATCGCCGGGTGGCGTTGTGTGAGAGAACAGTGAAGAATGGTTTTCGAAATCAGAAAGGCATGGTGGTGCCGGGGTCTTCGGGCAGGGGCTCGAAGGCCGGCATGCTCGCCGGCGGCTGTTGTTGCCAAGCGTTGGCGGGCGTCCTTGCTGGTGCAGGCGCACCGTAGGGTGCCGGGGCGTTCGGCGGCTGGTACGGGGTGTTTTGCTGGCTGCCGTCTTCGGCGTAGTTGGCGCCCTGTCCAGGCGCGCCCATGAGCTGTAGACGTTCGGTGGTGACGCTGAGCCGGCTACGTTTCTTGCCGGTTTCGCGGTCGTCCCACTGATCAAAGCGCAGGCGGCCTTCGATGAAGACCGGCGAGCCCTTGCGGAGGTAGGTGCTGGCGACTTCGGCCTGGCGGCCCCAAGTCTCCACGTCAACAAAACAGACTTCCTCGCGAGTTTCACCACGGGCATTGGCGAAGGAGCGGTTCATGGCCAGTCCCATGGTCACAACGGTCTGGCCGCCGGGGAGTTGCCGGACTTCCGGGTCACGGGTCAAATTACCGAGCAGATAGACTTTGTTGAGACTAGGCATAGCGTGGCTCCTTTATCGGTCGTGCCTTGGCGGCGGTACTGGGTCAGCGGCCGCGGCTGGGGCGTTCGTCGCGATCGTAGCTGTCCTGGAAGCCTTCTTCACGGAAGAGGCGGTCGTGCTCATCGCGGGGCTTGAAGACATCGTCGTCCTGGCCGTCAGTATAGAGGAAAGTGGCCATGCGGAGGACGGTGGTGTTCAGGCTGTATTTTTCATGAATCTGAGCGACGGCGCTTTCGGGCAGTTCGAGGACATAGTCCCAGTAGACGCCGGCCTTGATTTTGCCGATGGGGCGGGCGAAGGCGCGTCTTTCCAGGCATTTGACGCGGGTGACATTGCCACCGATTTCTTTGAGGAAGGTCTCGACGCCTTGCGAGAAGACCTCACCATTTCCTTCGATCTTGCGTGGATCGAGGATGAATACTGCTTCATACTTTGTCAACGTCAGTTTCTCCTTGCACAATGGCATTGATGTTGTCCGCAGACCATGCGTTGCAGCGGTTCATGGCGACGTCGAGGCCTTCTTGACAGGCCAAGGCGACCATGTTGGCTGCGGCGGTGACGACTTGTGCCACCGTTGTTTTTTCTGCGGAAGTCCAGGGCGCCAGCACATAATCAATGATGTCGGTGTCCGTGGACTGCGGTCTCCCAATACCAACCCGGAGTCGCGGGATATTTTGCGACGCCAGCTCCTGAATGATCGATGCGAGGCCTTTTTGGCCGCCGCTGCTGCCGGTTTTGCGCAGGCGCAGGCGGCCTAGAGGCAGGTCAAGGCAATCGCAGACGACCAGCATATTGCTTGGGGAGACAGCGACATGCTGGGCGACCGAGCTCACCGCTTCGCCACTGCTGTTCATGAAGGTCATTGGCTTGAGCAGCAAGAGCTGCCGTGGGCCGATGTCCACCAGGAAGAGCTGGCCGTTATCAGGCTGCCATGGTGCTGGACAGTGCTGGTGGCATGCCAGCAGCCGTTCGGCGACCAGGAAGCCGGCGTTGTGCCGAGTGTCCTGGTAACGGCTGCCGGGGTTACCCAGGCAGACCAGCAGCTGGAGGGCTGGAACGGGCAGCGCAGGGGTTGAGGCGGTGAGTCCTGACATCAGGAAAATAAGAACGATAAAATCAATAGGGAGTGGGGAAATCAAAGAGCAATGGTCTGCTCGGCGGCGGGTGCCGCCGGCGAACCGGTGAGTAGCGGCTTATTCGGCGTCGCTCTTCTTCGTGTCGGCGGCGGATGCTTCGGCTGCCTCTTCGTCTTCAGCGGCGGCGGGTTCTTCGGTTACCTGGACCTTCGGGGCGCGGACATTGAAGATAACCAAGTCGGGGTCGACATTGGTGCTGACGCCTTCGGGGAAGACCAAGTTGCGCACATGGAGGGCTTCGTCGAGGTTGAGGGCGCTGACGTCGGCCTTGATGACCTCGGGGATGTTCATGGGCAGTGACTTGACCTCAATATCCATCATGACTTGCTCCAGCTGACCGCCTTGGTGGGTACCGGCTGGTTCGCCGACGCTGATGATCGGCACGATGGTTAACACGACTTCGTCGGCGCGCACTTCCTGGAAGTCGAGGTGGAGGATTTGGTTGCTGATGGGGTGGCGCTGGACGGTCTTGAGGACGGTGGTTTTCTTCTCGCTGCCGTTGAGGACGAGTTCGACGATACCGCTGTGGCGGAGAACCTGCTCGCTGTCTTCGGCCTTGATGGTCATTGCGGTGGCGGCGGCACCGTGGCCGTAGGTGACGACGGGAATGAGGTTGGCACTGCGGAGGCGGCGGGCGGGGCCTTTGCCTAAGCCATCGCGCTTCGTTGCAGTGATGCTAAGTGACTTGCTCATGGTTGCTTGTGTCCTTCTGTTTTCGGTCTCGACATGTTGCCGTATAATGAAAATGTCCAGATAAAATGATGCTGTGAAACGACAAATATAACGCCGCCTTGGCAAATCTGCCAGAAAGAGGACAGAAAATCAGCGATGACGCGTAATTGGTTAGCCATTGATAATGGCCGGCCTCAGGGGACGCCAGGGACCAGTGGGACTGATTGGCGGCGGGGCGCTGGGGCGAGGACTCACGTCTCACGTCTCACGACTCATGGCCGGGACTGTGGGGACTTTCGGGACCGTGGGGAATGACGCTTTGGACACAAGGGACTGATACTCTTTACTTAGTGTACCGGCAATGCTTGGCGATGAGTTGACTTGTGACCGTTCGCGTGACCATTTGCCAAGGTTTTGAGCGCCGAAGGTGCGCCCTAAGATAGCCCAGGGCAAGCGCCCGTA
>JAQWBY010000045.1 GCA_028706165.1 Lentisphaeria bacterium
ACCCTCTACCCCGCCGGCAACCCCATCAAACAAGTCTACACCAACCCCGTCTTCGGCGGCCACCGCGACTTCGTTGACACCTTCCGGAACCGCATCCACCGCTTCCTGGAACAAGTCGCCGCCGGCACCGCACCCGACGCCATCGACGGCTCCGGCGCCGACGGCCTGGCGGCCCAGAAGGTCCTCCAGGGCGCCATCGACTCCGTCGTCACCGGCGGCGTTATCCAACTTTGATCCCAAGCGCCGCCCCCGCGAGCCACGCCGGCGAGCGGCACAGCCCACCGGCCAGTGAGTGATGAGGTGATACCATGCAAGATAAAATCAAGGAAATCGCCAGCCGCTGTAAGGAAATGCGCGAGCTGTCAAACATCAGCATCAGCGACATAGCCACGAAGATCAGCGTCGCCGAAGACTACTACCGGGCCTTTGAGGCGGGCAACGAAGACATTTCGGCCAGCCTGCTCAATGAAATCGCTCAGGTCCTCGGCGTGGACCTCGCCCTGCTCCTCACTGGCAACATGCCACGCATGAATATCTTTGCAGTCACGCGCAAGGGCAAGGGCGTCAGTGTCCAGCGCCGCCAGCAGTACCAGTACCAGTCCCTGGCCGCAAACTTCCTCAACAAAAAGGCCGAGCCGTTCATGGTGACGGTCGCCCCCAAGGACGACAACGCCGAAATCAGCCTCAACAGCCACCCCGGCCAGGAAATGGACTACGTCATCGCCGGCACCCTCAAAGTCGTCATCCACAACAACGAGATCATCCTCGAAGAAGGCGACACTATCTTCTACGACTCCAGCCACCCGCACGGCATGGCCGCCGTCGGCGGCAAACCCGCACAGTTCATCGCCATCATTATGTAGGGACGGCGCCCACCACGCAACCGTCCCGCAACCACCAAGCCTGGCCGCATTCAGTCAAAGACCATCCGCCCACCCAGAAACATAATGACCGCGACGCCCTCGCCGGAGACTTGCCCATGAAACCACTCTTGTCAAAATACGTCAACCGCACTGAGTTCGCATCCTACGACGATTTCTACCAGAACCTCAAAATAACTGCGCCGGAACACTTCAATTTCGCCTATGACGTCGTCGATGTCTATGCCGAACACGACCCCGACCGCCTCGCCATCGTCTGGTGTGACGACCACAACAACGAGGACTTCATCAGTTTCGGCGACCTGCGCCAACGCAGCAACCGCTGCGCCAACTACTTCCGCAGCCTCGGCATCGGCCGCGGCGATCACGTCATGCTCATCCTCAAAGGCCGGCACGAATTCTGGCCCTGCCTGCTGGCCCTCCACAAGCTCGGCGCCGTCGCCATCCCCGCCACTCACATGCTCAAGGACCACGACATCGTCTACCGCATCCAGCTGGCCGCCATCAAGGCCGTCGTCTGCGTCAAATCCGACGATCTGCTCGAACAGGTCGACAGCGCCCAGCAGCAGACTGGCGATATCCTCAAAATCAAGATCAGCGTCGGCTACAGCCGCGATGGCTGGCATGATTATGACGCCGCCATGCCCGAGCAAGCCATCACCTTCCCGCCCCTGCCCTTCACCGAACGGCCCCTGAACAACGACATCATGCTGCTGTATTTCACCTCGGGTACCAGTGGCTTCCCCAAGATGGTCCAGCACGGCTTCGCCTACCCGCTGGCGCATATCCTCACCGCCCACTACTGGCAGAATACCCGCGACGGCGGCCTCCACTACACCGTCGCCGACACCGGCTGGGCCAAGGCCGTCTGGGGCAAAATCTACGGCCAGTGGCTCTCCGGCAGCGCCGTCTTTGTCTATGACCAGGAGCGCTTCAGCGCCCCGGCCCTCATGGCCAAGGTCGCCCAGTACAAAGTAACCACCTTCTGCGCCCCACCGACCATCTACCGCTTCCTCATCAAGGAAGACCTCAGCCACTATGATCTCTCCGAACTCAAATACTGCGTCGTCGCCGGTGAACCGCTCAACCCCGAAGTCTATCACCGCTTCCTGGAAAAGACCGGCATCCGCCTCATGGAAGCCTACGGCCAGACCGAACTGGTCGTCACCACCGCCACCTGGCCATGGATGGACCCCAAACCCGGCTCCATGGGCCGCCCCTCCCCAGGCTACGACATCGAACTGCACGACCTCGACGACAAGCCCGTCGAAATCGGCGAAGAAGGCGAGCTGGTCATCAAGACCGCGGCAACCCTCCCGCCCGGCATCTTCGGCGGCTACTACAAAGACCCCGATATGACCAGCGGCGTCTGGCACGACGGTTTCTACCACACCGGCGATGTCGCTTGGCAGGACCCCGACGGCTACCTCTGGTACGTCGGCCGCGCTGACGATGTCATCAAGAGCTCCGGCTACCGAATCGGCCCTTTCGAGGTCGAAAGTGTCCTCATGCAACACCCCGCCGTCCTCGAATGCGCCATCACCGGCGCGCCTGACCCAACCCGCGGCCAAGTCGTC
This sequence comes from Lentisphaeria bacterium, assembly GCA_028706165.1. Lineage (GTDB taxonomy): Bacteria > Verrucomicrobiota > Lentisphaeria > Oligosphaerales > Oligosphaeraceae > Oligosphaera. The sequence continues at coordinate 2,459 of JAQWBY010000045.1, forward strand.
AAAGCCACCGTCGTCATCGCCAAAGGCTACGTCGCCAGCGACGACCTGAAATCCGAGCTCCAGCAGTTCGTCAAAAACGCCACCGCGCCATACAAGTACCCGCGCATCATCGAATTCGTCAGCGCACTGCCCAAAACCATCAGCGGCAAAATCCGCCGCGTCGAAATCCGCGGCACTAAACACGCCTGAAACACCCGGGAGCGACCGTTGCGACGCAAGCTCAGGCGCCCCGCCGCCGCCCAGCCCCGGCACCGCTCCATCCCACCATGACCGATTACGCCACAGCCCAGCCGCCACTGGTCCAAGTCAAGGACCTCTGCGTCGATTTCCAGACGGAAAACGGCTGGCTGCGCGCCGTCGATCAGGTGTCCTTTGCCATCCCCCAAGGCACGACCTTCGGCCTCGTCGGCGAATCAGGCTGCGGAAAAACCGTCACCGCCATGAGCATCCCACGACTAGTGCCACAGCCACCCGGCCGCATCAGCCAAGGCGAAATCATCTTTAATGGCCAAGACCTGCTCACTCTCCCCGCCACAGCCATGCGCGCCATCCGCGGCAAGGACATTGGCGTAATCTTCCAGGAACCCATGACCGCCCTGTCGCCCCTGCATCGCATCGGCGAACAACTCGCTGAAGTCATCCATATTCATCGCCAGCTGTCCCGCAAAGACGCCTTGGCCAGTGCCGGCGACTGGCTGCAGCGCGTGGGCATTCCCGATCCCGGCCAGCGCCTACGGGCCTACCCCTTCGAGCTCTCCGGCGGCATGCGCCAGCGCGTGATGATCGCCATGGCGATGATCCTGCGCCCACAGCTGCTCATCGCCGACGAACCCACCACCGCCCTGGATGTGACCATCCAGGCGCAGATTCTCGATCTCATGCGCTCCATGCTCGACGAACACACCAGTCTGCTCATGATCACCCACGACATGGGCGTTATCTGGGAAATGTGCAGCAGCATGGCCGTGATGTACGCGTCGCGCATCGTCGAAACCGGCCCGGTCCGCGAGCTCTTCGCCAAGCCCCTCCATCCCTACACCCGCGGCCTGATGCAGGCCATCCCCGCCATTCAGCGCGACGCCAAGCGCCTCAGCCACATCCCCGGCCAAGTACCGTCCCTGCTCAATCTTCCCGCCGGTTGCGCCTTCGCCGACCGCTGCCCGCACGCCATGCCGCAATGCCGCCAAAATCCCCCACCGCCACTGCGCCCGGTCGGCAAACAACAAGTCGCCTGTCACCTCCACGACGCCACGCCAGCAAACGCCAAGACCTGAGCACGGGAGGCGCTGCCGCTACTCCTACCCCCCACGTCATCCCGCGCCAGCGCGCCTCCGGTCAGGCACCCCAGCGCACCATTTCCCTCCACCCACCCTGCCGCACGTAATCGGTCACCCATTGAGAATTGAGCTTCAGGCCGAACCAAACGTGCCTGTTTCTCTGGCCGCGAAGCGGCAGAAGCGCTGAAAGCGCGAAACATACCAGCCCAGGGCAAGCACGCTGAAAGCGTGCGCCGCCCTGGGTTACACGCCCTCTACGCTCGTGTTCCTCGGCCCCTTTTGCCCCAGTCGGCGAAGCTGACTGGGGCAAAAGGGGCAATGGAACTCCCTTGCTTACCTGGGATTGACATCGGCGGCATGTCTGGCCGCCATTCTCAATGGGTGACCCACCCTGCCGCATTTGGTCCCACGACCAGGCCCGCGTCCCACTGTCGCCAATAGTGGCGGCAGGCTCTGCGTTTCCACTGCAGTGAACACCTGTCCAGCCGTCATTGCCAACTGGCCGACCATGAAATCCCCACTCGCCCGCGTCATCCTCCTCGCCCTTGCCGACGCTTTGCCGCCAACGCTCTGCGCACTGGCCGCCATGGCCGCCTGCGCGTACGGCGCCGGGGGCACCCTCCTTGCTAGCGCCTGGCCGGCCCTCGCACTCTATCTGGCCACCAATGCCGCAGCCGGCCTGTACCGCAGCGGTTCTTTGCAGACCACGGCCATCTTCAGCCACGTACGCGATATGCGTCGGCTCTTCGCCACCCTCACCATCGCCCACGCCACCCTGGCCTGGCTGCTTTGGCGCCACAACCAGCTACATGGCCCACTCGCCCTGATCCTGCCCCTCTGCTGGCTGCTATCATGCCTGGCGGCCATGCCAGCCCGCCGCCTCGCGCGCCAGCTTAGCCACAGCACCCAGCGGCATCTGTGTCCCGAAGACATCCTCCACGACGTCCGCCAGTGCCCGCCGCAACGCGGCAGCCACCGCCGCGTCCTCAAAACCCTTCTCGAGGGCATCCTGGCCATTCTCGCCCTGCTCTGCTGCTGGCCACTCCTGCTGCTTATCGCCGCCGCCGTCAAGATCACCAGCCCAGGCCCCGTCATCTATCGCGCCCGCCGTCTCGGCAAAGATGGCCAGCCCATCCGCGTCTGGAAATTCCGCACCATGTACCAACATGCCGATGAACGCCTCCACACCGTCCTCGCGCAAAACCCCGCTCTCGCTGACCAATGGCAACGCCGCCAGAAGCTCGACCACGACCCGCGCGTCACCCCCCTCGGGCACTTCCTCCGCCGCAGCAGCCTCGACGAACTGCCACAGCTCGTCAATGTCCTCCAGGGCAACATGGCCGTCATCGGCCCCCGCCCCATCGTCGACGACGAGGTCGCCCGCTACGGCGAATTCTACCCCATCTTCGCCAGCGTCAAACCCGGCATCACCGGACTCTGGCAGGTCTCCGGCCGCAACCAGCTCAGCTACCCAACCCGCGTCGCCCTCGATGTCGCCTACGTCAATAACTGGTCCATCTGGCTCGACCTCTACATCCTGCAAAAAACCACACTCGAAATCCTCCGCGGCAAAGGCAGCTAAACCAACGCGCCCCCACCAGGTAATCGGCCACCCGTTGATAATAGATGCACACCTTGCCTCTCTGCCGCCGCCGGACGACCCAGGTATCAAGCAACCGGTCCCCGAAGTCCAGGAAGTCCCCAATCAGTCCCTTGGGTCCAAAGCGTCATTCCCCACGGTCCCGAAAGTCCCCACAGTCCCGGCCATGAGTCGTGAGACGTGCGACGTGAGTCCTCGCCCCAGCGCCCCGCCGCCAATCAGTCCCACTGGTCCCTGGCGTCCCCTGAGGCCGGCCAATATCAATGGGTGACCGATTACTCCATCAGGCGACCTTCAGCGGCCCGCAGCAAGTAAAAATGCCTTTGGGGATTTATGTTATACAGCTTCACGACTGCGACGGCGGCTCACCCGCTGCGCCGCGGCTTGTCACCTGCACAGCTCCAACCAGAGGCCCTTCGCTATGAATCTCGGACTTATCGGCTTGCCCCAGGTGGGCAAAAAAACCGTTTTTAGACTGCTCACCGGCATCGCCGCCGAAAAAGCCCCCAGCAAAGACGGCATCAGCTACGGCATCGCCACAGTGCGCGATCCCCGTATTGACGCCCTCAGCGCCATGTTCTCGCCCAAAAAGACCAAATACGCCGAAATCGAAATCGCCCTCCCGCCCGACATCCAGCCCGACAACGCCCGCAGCGCCGCTTGGCTCGATCCCATACGCCGCACCGATGCCATCATCCACGTGGTCCGCGCTTTCGCGTCCGACCACGTCTTCCACATCCTCAATGACGTCAACCCAGCCCGCGACATCGAAACCGTCGAACTCGAATTCCTCTTCGCCGACCTCGATATGACCGAACGCCGCCTCGAACGCCTCAACAAGGAACTGCGCATCAAGGCCAGTCCCCAGAAGGAAAAGGAAAAAGAGGTCATCACCCGCTGCCACGACCAGCTCCAGGCTGAAAAGCCACTCCGCAATCTCGAATTCAGCGAAGAAGACATGAAGCTCATCCGCTCGCTGCAATTCCTCACCCTCAAGCCCATGATCACCGTCATCAATGTCGGCGAAGACATCGCCGCCGCTCAGCAGGAGCATGCGGCCCTCGCCGCCGAACTCAGCGCCCGCGGCGATACCGTGGTCTTCCTCTCCGCCGCCATCGAACAGGAACTCTCCGAACTCGACAGCGCCGAACGCCAGGCTTTCATGGACGACCTCGGCATCAGCGAGCCCGCCTCCCACCGCTTGTCCCGCTCGGCCTTCGAATGCCTCGGCCTCATCAGCTTCTTCACCTGCGGACCCGACGAAGTCCGTGCCTGGCCCATTCCCGCCGGCTCTACCGCCCCACAGGCCGCTGGAAAAATCCACTCCGACCTCGAACGCGGCTTTATCCGCGCCGAAACCATCAGCTATGACGCGCTGATCGCCGCCGGCTCGGAAAAAGCCGCCAAGGAAGCCAAACTCCATAAACTCAACGGCAAAGACTACGTCGTCCAGGACGGCGATGTCATCGAGATCCGCTTCAATGTCTGATCAACCTCTCAATTTCAAACCCGCCAATGCCACCGGCAGCGTATTTGCGCGCATTCTGACGCCGCGGACGGTCATTTACCTCTTCGCCGTCCTCGGCGCCCTGTTCTTCATCCGCCGCTACGAGGATGCTGCCCAGCCACAGCCCGCCGCCAGCGAAAAAAACGCGCCGGCGCTAAAATTCGAGCCCGTGGCGACCCCGGCCGTCCTCAGCCAGCCCACCGAACGCTTGCCCATGCTGCTCGTCTTCGACCCCGGCGACACCGCCCTGCCCGAGCTCATTAACACCCTCCGCAAACAGTTCGCCGGCCGCTGCAACATCACCCGCGTCGATGTCAGCAAAGACCCCGGCGCCCTCGCGCACTTCCAAATCAGCCAGGCGCCCGCCGCGCTGCTCTACGATCGCGAGAACCGCGAAATCGCCCGCCATGCCGCACCACTTGCTGACACCGACGGTCTCCAGCGTTGGCTGGCCACGCAACTCCAGCCCACTGCCGCTGAGAACTGACCATTCCCACCCGACAGCATGAACACGAGGATACGATGGATAATATCTACCTGACTGGCTTCATGGGCTGCGGCAAGTCCACCCTTGGCAAAGTCCTCGCCGAACACCTCCGCCGACACTTCGTCGATATGGACACCATGATCGTCAAGGCCATCGGCATGCCTATCGACCAGTTCTTCCAGTTGCACGGCGAAAAAGCTTTCCGCCAGCGTGAACTCGACTTGCTCAGGCGCCTCGCACGACATGACCGCCTCGTCGTCGCCACCGGCGGCGGCGTGCCCTGCAACGCCGCCAACCGCGAACTCATGCTGGCTTCCGGCCACATCGTCTTCCTCGACATGCCCCTGGCCAGTATCCGCGACCGACTCAGCGCCGCCGAAATCGCCGCCCGACCCAAATGGCAGACCGACGACGGCGACCTCCAGAAGCTCTTCGCCAGCCGCCGACCGCATTACCGGCGCGACAGCATCGCCATCGACGGCGAATTGCCCCTGGCTGACAAGGTCGCCATCATCCAGCGCAAGCTCTTCCCACCAAAACAGTGCCCCGTCAATCTCAACGGCGTCACCCACACCCTTACCGCGACCTTCACGCCCGAAATCGCCCTCCAGCAGTGGCTCGCCGCCCGCCCCGAGGCCTACTCCCGCATCGTCTTCCTCTGCGACTACCGCAGCGCCGCCCTCCACGCCGAACGCTTCCGCCAACGATTCCCACACGCACTCTTCATCAGCGTCCAACCGGGCGAAACCAGCAAGTCCCTCCGCCGCGCAGAAGCCATCTTCAAACAGCTGCTCGCGGCCAACGTCGGCCGCGATGCACTCCTCGTCGCCCTCGGCGGCGGCGTCGTCACCGACCTCGGCGCCTTCGTCGCCGCCACCTACAAACGCGGCATCGACTGCGTACTGGTGAGTACCACTCTCCTCGGCTGCGTCGATGCCAGCATCGGCGGCAAAGCCGCCGTCAACGTCGGTGACTGGAAAAATCAAGTCGGGCTCTTCACCCGCCCCCAGGCAGTCTATCTTGACTGCGGCAGCTTCTGGACTCTGCCCGGCATCGCCATTCGCGACGGCATCATCGAAGCCTATAAAACCGGCATCGCCCTCGACCGCGACTTCATGATCTGGATTGAAGAACAACTGCCCCTACTACTCAGCGGTGACAGCGTCCTGCTCGCCCACACCGCCTTCCAATCGGCCTTCCTCAAAGCCGCCGTGGTCAAGGAGGACTTTCTGGAACGCGGTCTGCGTAAGGTCCTGAACCTCGGCCATACCTACGGCCACGCCGTCGAAACCTGGAACCACTGCCGCGTCAGCCATGGCCGCTGCGTCGCCGCCGGTATGCTCGCCGCCTTGAACATCAGCCTGCAGCGCCAACTCGTCAGCGAAGCCTGGGCCGCCCCGCGCCGAGCACTGCTCAAAGAACTCATCGGTCAGCCGTTCGCCCTCCCCAATGCCAATCAGGCGTGGCCAATCATGGCCAATGACAAGAAAAACCGCGGCGGCAAAGTCCTCTTCGTCCTCATGACCGAAGCCATCCCGGGATACGCCTTCGTCAATGACGTCACCCCCGCCGAGCTCGACCAGGCACTCGCCGAGCAATTTTTTCCAGATAAGCACAATTAATTACCAGCAACCCGCAGGTTTCGCTTCCGTTGCCTGAGTATCCTTTTCTATGCACGCCGCAGCGTGGTCACGCAGGGACGATATTCACGTCCCCGGACCAGCGGCAAAATCCTCAAGGCATAGGACGGATCAAATGAGCGAGCTGAAGATCGGCTGGGCGACACGGAATATCTCCACAGACAAACCAGTCAATATCCCCGGGCAATTCCACATGCGCATCTCAAAGGGCGTCCGGGACCCACTACTCGTCAACGCCCTGCTCATTGACGACGGCAAAGACCTCGTCGTCTTCCTCTCCGCCGACCTCGTCGTCATCCGCTCCCAACTCCTGGACGAAGTCCGCGCCAAAACTGCCAAGCTCGTCAAGGGCTTCCCAGTCGAAAAAATCATCATGAACGCCACGCACGCCCACACCGGCGCCAGTCATTACGCCGACGGCACGGCATGGTCGCAAACCGCCACTGGCTCGTCCACCCCCGCACCGGCACGCATACCGCACGAGGGCATTGAAATCGCTTCCAGCGACGAGTACCGCGACTTCCTCTCCACCCAGGCAGCCGAGGCCATCCGCGATGCCTACAACACCCGCGCACCCGGCGGCGTCGCCTACGGCTACGGCTACGCCGTGGTCGCCCACAGCCGCCGCACGGTCTATTTTGACGACACGTCCCTGCGCCCAGATGCCGTCGGCGGCAACGGCTTCCGAGTCGATGGCCATGGCGTCATGTACGGCAATACCAACGATGACAACTTCAGCCATTACGAAGCCGGTGCCGACCACTTCATCAATCTGCTCTACACGTTTGACGCCCAGGGCAAGCTCACTGGCGCTGTCATCAATGTGCCCTGCCCTTCGCAAAACTCCGAAAGCGACTGGCAGCTCAGCGCCGACTACTGGCACGACGTACGTGTGGCCATCGAACGCCGTTTCGGCCCCATCCACCTTGTCTCCCAGTGCGCCGCTGCTGGCGATCTCTCGCCCCGCATCCTCCACTACCGCAAAGCCCAGACGCGCCGCTTCAAGCTCAAATACGGCGATGGTGACAACCGCATCCACGAGCGCAAAGATATCGCCGAGCGCATCAGCGAGGCCTTCGCCGAAGTGCTAGCCTGGGCGCAGAAGGACATCCGTACTGACCTGCCCATCACCCATGTCGTCAAGACCATCAATCTGCAGCGGCGCCTGATCAGCAACGACGAACTCGCTTTCGCTCAACGCGAATACGACAAACTCAAAGACGAGCCCTACAAGACCAGTGGCGATACACCGCAAAACCTCCTGGTGTATAATTCCAAACTAGAAGCGCAGCGCAACCGTTTCCAACGCATCCTCAGCCGCTACGCCACCCAGCAGCAATCGCCGATGTTGCCCATGGAATTGCATGTCCTGCGCATCGGCGACGTCGCCTTCGCCACCAACCGCTTCGAGCTCTACATGGACTACATGCACCGCATCCAGGCCCGCAGCCCCTTCGCCCAGACCTTCGTCGTCCAACTCACCGGTGTCCCCGGCGCCGATGGCGGCACCTACCTGGCAACTGAGCGCGGCGTCGCTGACAAGGGCTACAGCGCCTGTCTCTTCTGTAACCTGGTGTCACCTGAAGGCGGCCAGCAGCTCGTCAACGAAACCGTCACCGTCCTCAAAGACATCTACACCGAAGACGGCGTCTGAGCAACTCAATACCCATATCTTCCCACGGGGGGAAGCCTCGGCCGGTCCTGCCGCTTCAGGACCGGCCGTTTTCATTGCCCAAAATAGCGCGTACAGCCCCACCCCATTCGCACCTTCGCGTGAGACAATAAAAACGCGGCGCCTACAGGCGCCGCCACGGAACGATTGCAGAACACGAGCTACCGCGCCTTCGCGTGAGGCAAAAAGCCCCCTTTGCGCCTTTTTATCGGCGGCGTGAATTGCCGCGCAGCGGCAAGACAGGCCGCCATTCGTCTTCTTCGCGCCTTCGCGCCTTCGCGTGAGGCAAAAAGTCCCCCTTCGCGCCTTCGCGTGAGGCATAAAATGCCCACGGCAAGCCGTGGGCCACAGAACGTTCGCGCCTTCGCGTGAGGAACAAAAAAGGGCGGACACAGCGGTCCGCCCCTAGCTCACTACATGCCTTCGCGCGAGCGCTGCGGCTTGCTGGGAGAGCTTATTTGCCCAGCACGGCCGCGACCACGTCGTCGGGTTGCAGCCACTTGCCGTCCCGGAAGCAGCGCATATTGCCCGCCGATATCTCATCAATCAGCAGCAGTTCGTTCTTGGCATTGCGGCCAAATTCGAATTTGATATCGTAGAGATCCAGCCCGTGCTCGGCCAGCTTCTTCTTCACGACCGCGCCGATTTTCAGCGTCATGTCCTTAAGCACATCGTACTCATCGCCGCTCATGACACCGAGCATCACCAGTGCGTCCTTGATGACCAGCGGGTCATTGCGGGCGTCGTCCTTGAACGTCATTTCCACCAGACCCGGCAGGTCCTGGCCTTCTTTGCAGTAGTCGCCGTAGCGACGGAAGAAGGACCCGACCGCCTTGTAGCGCAGCACGACTTCCAAGCCCTTGCCAAATGGCCGACAGGGCTCGACCGTCATCGTCACCGCGTCGGGATCACTGCCGACATAATGCGTCTTGATTCCCTCGGCGGCCAACGCCTCAAAGAAATAGCGCGTCAGCAACAGGCAGTTCTTGCCATTGCCATCAATCTTCGCCCCGACCGTATTGGCACCGGGATCAAACACGCCGTCCGTGCCCGTCACGTCGTCCTTGAACCGCAACAGAAAATTGCCATCTGCCAAACGATAGACGTCCTTCGTCTTGCCTTTGTATACCAGCTCCATGCACTCGTCCTTTTTTCTCTGGTTTGTCATTCTTCTCGCAGTGCGCACACACGCTATGTACGACATTCACCCAACGAACTCCGGCGGGACCACTTTGGCCGAAAATGCCCCCGCAACCGCCCGCGCGGCGAGCCTATAATGTACCATCCACACCCCCGCAACGCAACCCTATCATCATCACAACAACAGACTTGCAGTAATCGGTCACCCATTGATAATGGCGGCCAAACGTGCCGCCGATGTCAATCCCAGGTAAGCAAGTGAGTTCCATTGCCCCTTTAGCCCCAGTCAGCTTCGCCGACTGGGGCTAAAGGGGCCGAGGAACACGAACATGATCGCCGGTGTACCCAGGGCGGCGCACGCTTTCAGCGTGCTTGCCCTGGGCTGGTATGTTTCGCGCTTTCAGCGCTTCTGCCGCTTCGCGGCCAGGGAAACGGGCACGTTTGACTCAGCCAGAAGCTCTATGGCTCAATTATCAATAGGTGACCGATTACGACTTGCAGTCGCCTTGGCGCGCGCACGTCCGGGTACGGTGTGATCTTTTTCCATGGCTGGTCTTGCGAAAGACCCACAAATGCGGTATAATCTCGCTCCGTAGGAACCCATCCGCTCTTGGAGCAAACTAACAAGCATGGACCAATCCAGCCTAAACAATTCCACACGCATCACGCCATGGCGATTGACCCGCCAACTGGCGCTGTTTGTGCTGATGGCTGGCAACGTCCTCCTCCCCGAGCTGCATCATGCCCGGCACAGCTTCGCGATCTGCGATGACACGACCATCGCCATGGCCGTCGGCCAGCAGTTCCTGACCCAGCCCGGTTGCGCGGACCAGCACCAGCACAACGCCCAGCGCTGCCCGCTCTGCCAGCTCTTCGCGCAGCTCTTCAGCGCCACACCGCCACCGCCTTTGACCTGCCCCGCATTGCCAGTTGATGTCGCCGCGCCCGTATTCCGCATCCAGCAGGTCCACGCCCGCAAAGCCCAGCACAGCAGCCAATCCCGCGCACCGCCCGTCCTCCCTGCCTCATGCTGAACACCAACCGCTTCATGAGCGCCATCGCACGGCGCCATGACGGTCCTGTCGCAGCGTGGACAACGCGGCCCTCTCCCAGGAAACACCGCCTAGCCGCATAACCAGCGCCCAACAAGCGCACTCTGCAAGCACCGCCATCACGGCGGAGCTCTACCCAGATTGCCCCTTCCACCGGCGCCCGGTCGCCCTCCTGCCACAGGACTACCACAGTCTGCATCATCCCCTATGGCAGGAGGAATTCCATGTTGAAATTGACCCAGCGACTCGCTTTCTTATCCCTCGTTGTCGCCTTCAGCGTACTCATCGTTCCGGCGGCCCGCACCCAGGAGCCGGCCACCCAGGACCTCGCCCAGGTTCTGCGCACACTCAGTCAACAGATTCAGGACATCAAAAAAGAACACGCCGCGGCTATCCAGGCCATGCAGCGGGAAATCGATGCCCTCAAAGCCCAGCTGCAACAGCAAACCGCCCAAACCGCGCCGCCAGCCGCAGATACCAGCGTCCCTGCCGCGCCCATCGCACCCATCACACCCGCCACCCCCGCCGTCAGCCGCGATGAGGACGAGCAACAGCTCTACGCCGCCATCAAGAGCAGCGCCGCCGCCATGCTGCCGGCCACGCCGGTCCCCGGCGTGGACCTTGACGCGTCAGTGATCATCGACGGCTTCTACCACTACGACAACCACAAACTCGGCGTCTCCCACCTCAAGAATTCCCTAGCCGGCTTTAGCCACGCCCATGACCATGACGACGCCGGTCACGACCATGAGCACAGCGTCATTGAAGACGGCTTCAACCTCCGCCATCTTGAGCTGGGCCTCTCGGCCGCCGTCGACCCCTATTTCACGGCCTGGACCACCTTGGCCTTTGACGACCACGCCTCTGAAGTCGAGGAAGCCGTCATTCAAAGCAGCTCGCTGCCTTGGGGGCTGACGCTCAGCGCCGGCAAAATAAAAAGTGGCATCGGTCGCATGAACCGTCAGCACTCGCATAACTGGGATTTCTTCGACCAGCCACTGGTCTATGACGCTTTCTTTGGCGACCACGGCCTCACCGACAAAGGCCTGCAACTCACCTGGCTGGCTCCAACCCCCTTCTACGTCCTCCTCGGCGCCGAGGCTTTCCAGGGCAACCACGAAACCGTCGCCAACTACCTCGGCAGCGATCCCTTCCCACGCCATAACGGTCCGAGATTATGGACCTCCTTCCTCAAAGTCGGCCCCCAACTCGACGATCAACACGCCCTGCAATTCGGACTGTCCTACGTGCAGGGCCGCCACCAGGAAGAAGAAGACCACGACGGGCACACCCACTACTTCAATGGCTACAACCGCATCTACGGCGCCGACGTCGTCTATAAATACGACGCTAAACGCCCACACGGCCAAGGCGATGTCGTCCTCCAAGGCGAATTCTTCCACCGTGAACGCAATCTCGAACTGCTCAACAACGGCCAGGACTACAACAACTCCCAAAACGGCTATTACCTCCAGGCACTCTACGGCTTCAAACCGCGCTGGCGGGTCGGTGCCCGCTGGGAACAACTCGGCGTCACCAACGACGTCCACGATGTCCACGACGGCAAACTCAGCTACGGCGCCAGCAACCGCACCAGCGCCATGCTCGACTGGAAACTATCCGAATTCTCACTCGTGCGCATGCAAGCCACACAAGGCAATTTCGCCACCGCTCACGGCCGCGAGGAGTTCTGGGAATTCATCATGCAACTGCAAATCAGCATCGGCAAACACGCCGCCCATGACTTCTGAACGCCAACGCTGCAGCCCTACTCCGACCCAAACACGTACTGAAAGGACAATCCCCCCATGAAATATCCCGCTTTCCTCATCGTCGCCGCCTTTTTATGTACTGCGCTGGCCAGTGCCCTAGCCCGTGCCGAGGCCCAGTCCATCCGCATTGTCGCCACCACCACCGACCTGGCCGACATCACCCGCGCCATCTGCGGCGACCTCGCCGTGGTCAGCAGCATCACCACCGGCCAGGAAGACCCACACGCCCTCAGCGCCAAACCCGGCTTTGTCGTCAGTGCCCGCGACGCCGACCTGTGGGTCCGCATCGGCATGGAACTGGAAATCGGCTGGGAAGGCCCGATCCTGCGCGACTCCCGCAACCGCCGCATCCAAGTCGGCGCACCTGGCCATCTTGACGCCTCGACGAATGTCATCCGCCTGGACGTGCCGACCCAAGCCATCACCCGCGCCATGGGCGATGTCCACCCCATGGGCAATCCCCACTACTGGCTAGATCCCCTCAACGGCCGCATCGTCGCCAAGACCATCGCCGATAAACTCTGCGAACTGTACCCGCAACACCAGAACGCCTTCCAGCAAAATCTCCGCGACTTCCAAAATGACCTGGACAATCATATGTTCGGCCAGCCCCTGGTCACCCGCTTCGGTGGCGCCAAACTCTGGCGTTTTCTCAACGACGGCACCATCAAACAGCTGCTGGCCACTGCCGATCTCGGCGCCGGCGATGGCTGGTACGGCCTGCTGGAACCCTACGCCGGCAGCCACATCGTTACCTACCACCGCAGCTGGATCTATCTCCTGGAGCGCTTCAATCTCCCCGTGCTCGCCGAAATGGAACCGCTGCCCGGCGTCCCCCCCAGCGGCCGGCACCTCGCCAAGCTCGCCCAGGACATGCGCGACAAGCAAGTCCGCGTCATTCTCCAGGAGCCATTCTACAACCGCAAGGCCGCCGATCTGCTCGCAAAACGCAGCAACGCGACCGTCATCGTCCACGCCAACGCCTGCGCCGGCAGCGCGGAGGCCACGTCCTACTTAGCCATGCTCGACAGCGTCATCCGTGGCCTCCACAACGCCCTCAGCAATGACACCCCCCAGCCCTGATCACCAACGCCAAGGCACAGAACCCACCGATGCAAGATCACATCGTCAGCTGTAACAACCTCAGCGTCGGCTATGGCCGGGACGCCGTGCTCAGCGGAGTCACCCTCCGTATCCCGCACGGCGTCCTCCTGCCCTTTGTCGGCCCTAACGGCGCCGGCAAATCCACGCTGTTCAACACCCTCCTCGGCCTGCAGGAGCCCCTCGCCGGCAGCATCAGCCGCGACTTCGGCGACAACCCGCCCGGCTACGTCCCACAGCAAAAGCAGCTCGATACGCTCTACCCGGTGTCGGTGCGCCAGATCGTCACCATGGGCCTCTACCCGGAAATCGGCCTGGCGCTGCGCGTCCCGCAGTGCTTCCAGAAACGACTCGACCAAACACTGGCGACGTTCAAGCTCGACCAACACCAGCACAAGCGCTTCGCCGAACTCTCTGGCGGCATGAAGCAAAAAACACTCATCGCCAGGGCCTTCGCCGCCAATAGCGACGTGATCTTCCTCGACGAACCCACCGCCGGCCTCGATGCCGCCGCCGAGGCCGCCGTCCTCAAGCTGCTCATCGCCATGAACAAACACGCCGGCAAGACTATCCTCATCGCCCACCACCGCTTGGAGGATCTCTCCCGACTCGCCGCCGAAGTCTGCTACGTCAATCACGGCCACGCCCACATTGTCAGCGCCGACCAGGCCATCCGGGAACAACTCCACCCATCGGAAACACTATGATTGCGTCCTTTATCTCTCTTGTGGACCTCTTTCCCGCCGCCGTGCTCTCCGGCATAATCATGGCCGTGACCTGCGCGGTCTTTGGCGTCTTCGTCCTTCTGCGGCGGGTAGTCTTCATCAGCATCGCCCTCACCGAATGCGCGGCCTGCGGCATTGCGGCGGCCGCCTTCCTGAGTCTGTCGCCCTTCCTGGGCGCCCTGCTCTGCTGCCTGGTCGCCGTCGCCGCCCTCGCTCACGACTGGGAACAGCAGCGCATCCCGCGCGACGCCGTGCTGGGCACTATCTTTGTCGCCGCGTCGGCCCTCAGCGTCCTGCTCGTGGCGCGCTCCGGCATGGGCCTGCTGGAGATCAAGGCTCGACTCTACGGCGATCTCATTCTCGCTAGCTGGGCCGACTGCCTGCTGCTGGCCATCGTGCATCTGCCCCTGCTCCTCTGCGTCATCGTACTGCTCAAAGCCATCCTTTACAGCTTTCTGGACGGCAATGCCGCGCGGCTCATGCGCATACCAGTCCGCTTCATCGAGTTCGGCTTCTTCGTCGCACTGGGCCTGGTCGTGTCCGCCGCCAGCAAGACCGGCGGTTCCATGCTGGTCTTCTGCTATCTGGCCGTCGTGCCGGCCACTGCTCTCATGCTCTCCAAACGCCTCGCGATCGTCCTGCCGCTGGCGGCCGTCATCGCCGTAGCCGCCACCCTCGCCGGGCTCACCTGCTCTTTCCACTACGACCTGCCCGGCAACCAATGCATCATCATGGCCGCCACCGCGCTCTTCATCGCCCTACCCACCATCGCCGCCGCGGCCCGCCTGCTGCAGCGCCTGTCACGACCCATCACCGCAGCGCCAACCGCATAAACACCCCGACAGTCTGAGGCGTCCTCCGCAAAACGTCGCCTCGGTGATCGGCGCGCCACTTCCGCGCGTTTTTATTGCGAATGGCGGCATTCCTTTTTGGCCGAAAGCGGGGTATATTCGCCATGCTCCAGTTCCATATCGGCGAATCATGCCTGGCAATCACTCCCACCAAGCTCAAGAAGGAAGGTTTTTTTATGTCCACCCCCTGCAAAAAATACGTTCCTGAACCTCAGCCGCAGTTTGGGCCAATTGAAGTCTCCGCGTTCTACTATCCCGGCACGGAACATATGGCCGAGTGGGATATGGTCGAACAAACCCTCCCCCACATCAAACCGCTCCTGGGCTGGTACGACGAGGGCAACCCCGAGGTCATCGACTGGCAGATCAAATGGGCCGTCGAACACGGCATCTCCAGCTTCTGCGTCGACTGGTACTGGAACCGCGGCGTGCAGCGCCTTGAACACTGGGTCAATGGCTACTACCGCGCCCGCTACCGCAAATACCTCAAGTGGTACATGATGTGGGCCAACCACAACGAGGTTGGCGCGCACTCCACCGAAGACCAAATCA